>NZ_RZTB01000031.1:0-61332 GCF_003997735.1 Mesorhizobium sp. M7A.F.Ca.MR.148.00.0.0
CTATCTGACGGCCGGAATGACAGGCATCCTGATCGGCCATGACATTCTGGACTCGATGCTGATGGTCTTCCTGGTGAGCGGAACATATCTCGCCTCCGGCCGCCAGGTTCCGTTGTTGGAAGAGCAGGCACCTGCGCCAGTAATGGAAGCGCGAGTAGTCAGCAAAGAGCTGTTTCGGGCAAGGCCATGAAGGTTCTGGTCACGGGCGCGACAGGTTTCATCGGGCGTCTTGTCGTGCGCCACCTTCGCGAAGCCGGTGCCGAGCTTCGCCTCGCCTCCCGCCATCCCGAGAGGCTGGGTTCGGAGAACGAGACTGTGCCGATGCCCGGCTTCGATGCGCCGGCCGCCGCCTTCCTGGAACTGACCCGGCATATAACTGACGTCGTCCATTGCGCCGGCCTCAACAATGATCAGGGAAATGCAACCGAAGCCGATTACCAGGCGGCCAATGTGGAACTGAGCGCAAGGCTGGCGCATGCAGCGGCCGCCCAGATAAGCGGACGTTTCATCCATCTCTCCTCGATCCGAGCGGTGATCGGCGCGCATGTCAGCGCAACGATCGACGAGGACACGCTTCCTGCCCCACAATGCGCCTATGGACGCTCGAAGCGCGAAGGCGAGATCAAGGTTTTGGACGCCTACGCGTTACACGGCCGCTCGGACGCCGCCGTGTTGCGCCTGCCTCCGGTTTATGGAAGCGGCATGAGGGGGAATCTGGCAACGCTGATGCGCCTTGCCGATACGCCGCTGCCGCTGCCGACGGGTGCCTTGACCGGAATCCGCTCGCTGATGTCTTCCGAGGCCGCGGTGCGAGCAGTGTCGCACCTGCTCAGCCATTCCGGACCGCTTCGCCCGATCTATGTCGGCGCAGATGTGCCGCCGGTCGCCGTCGAGGCCATCATCGCCGCCTTTCGCAGAGGTTTGGGGCGGCGTGAGCGCCTGATGGCTGTGCCGGCCGGTCTGATACGGCCGGTCGTGGCCGCGCTCGGCAGGCGGGCGTTCTGGGACAGCCTGACCGCGACACAGATATGCGACCCCGCCCTGCTGGTATCGCAGGGGTGGACGCCTGAAGCCCGCACGGTCGAGCGGCTGGCCGAGCTGGCGCGGCTCGGTAGATCCTGACTTTCTTGCTTGACATGATCTTTCCCAAAAACCGGCTTCCACTTTTTGGGATCATGGTCTGCGGTAGAGCGTTCCAAACAGTATCCGAAGATCGAGCCAGAACGACGCAGTGCGGAGGTAGGCAGCATCCGTTTCGGCCAAAAGCTCCGGGTTCGACATGTCGATGCCCCTGATCTGGTCCAGGCCGGTTATGCCCGGCAGCGCTGCCAAAACCCCCAGCCGCCTGCGACACTCGATCAACTCCGTTTGGGTCGGCAGGCAGGGGCGCGGCCCGACCAGGCTCATTTCGCCCTTCAGGACGTTCCAGAATTGCGGCAGCTCGTCGAGCTTGAACTTCCGTAAGACCTTCCCGACCGATGTCACGGAATCCGCCGGCGCCTCATGCGAGGGTAGCGACGGCGTCCCGACATACATGGTGCGCAACTTGTGGCAGCGGAAAAGCCGACCGTCACGGCCGACCCGCACCTGCGAAAAAATAGCCGGGCCCGGCGACGATGCCCGAACGGCAAGGACGGTGAGCGCCAAGACAGGAGATGTGGCCACCAGCAGCAGAGCCGCACCGGCAACATCGAAGATTTGCTTGGCTGCCTTCATGAACGGCCGATAGTGCTCCCTGCCGAAGTCCCGAGGCAACGCCGCAGGCCAATGCCGTCAATCCGATCGACGTAGCATGAGCCGATCTCCTGACCAAGCGTGCCACGCAGCCGTGCCAATGTTCAGATGCGCCCCAGGATGAAAGCGAGATAGAGCCCCAGGGTTCCGGAAACGGTCTGCCTATAGACGCCGCTTTGGCGCAAGCCTGCCAAGCGGCGGGAAAGGCCACCGTTGCGCCCGCGGGTGAAAAGGTCGAGGCACGCCGTCGCGTCCTCGGTCAGTAGGTCGCGATTGACGGCGAGACCGTCGAGGTTGAGGTCCGTCCAGCCGGCGAATTCCCCCTTGAACAGGCGGCCAAGCCGAGAGAACCTTGCTTTCCAGGACACGTTGGCGCCGACCAGGTTCGCCGCGTGCTGCCGGTAGCGCACCAGCGGCCGCGGATCGTAGCGGACGATGCCGCCGGCGGCGGTCACGATGAGATAGGCCCACCAGTCATGGCTGACGAACCCGGTCCTCGTGGAGGCCCTGGCCAGCAGGTCGCGTGCCGCCGCGTTGAGCAGGATTGTGTTGCCGCCGGCGATGCTTTGCACAAGCGCATTGCGAAAGGTTGGCGGCCGGGCAAACAGCGGCGAATGGCCGACAAGGCTTCCTGTTTCCGTCATGGTCGCGGTTCGCGAACAAAACATCAGCGGGGTTTTCGCATCCTGGGTCCGCATCCAGCTGATAGCGCTCTCCAGCCTGTCGGGCTCCCAGATATCGTCCTGGTCGCAGAAGGCATAGCAGTCCGCCTCGATGCGTCGGTCGACGATCATGGAGCGGAAATTGGCGGCGAAGCCTTGCCGCGGCCCCTCCACCAGCGTCATCCGACCCTTGGGCCGCCAGCGGGATTTCCATGTCTCGATGATGGCGGTCGTGCCATCGGTGGAGCCATCGTCTGAAATCCACAGGTCGACCAGAGGGTGCGACTGCGCAAACAGGGATTGCAGCTGCTCCTCGATGAAGGTAGCGCCGTCTTTCGTGCCCATCAGGACCGCGATGCGCAGATCATCTTTGCTCACGAGCAAGATCGCTTTCTGAATTCTGAACCGGGCCTAGCTCGCCTGCCCCGCCGTTTTCGGGATCGCGTCTTGCCTCGCACTTGCCCTGGCCTTCTTGGCGCGGTCGAGACCTGCCAATGCGGCGAGCGCGGCAGCCTTGTCCTGGTTTTTCGCCGACTGCTGCAGGGCCGAGAGCGCGACCTGGACATCCGACCATTCCACGACGTCCGTGCTGAGGCCGAAAACCTTCGAGATGCCGAGTTCGACGAGTTCCTCGTCTTCGCCATGCAGCGTTTCGTGAAGTTTTTCGCCCGGCCTGATGCCGGTGAACCGGATCGCGATGTCCTTGTATGGGCTCTTTCCGGACAAGCGGATCATCGTTTCGGCCACTTCAAGGATCGGCACCGGCTTGCCCATGTCAAGCATATAGACGGCATAATCGTCTCCGCTCTGCCGCGACGCGGCATCGGTCGCCGACATGATGACGAGATCGACGGCTTCGGCCACGGTCATGAAATAGCGCGTCATGCGCCGGTCGGTGATGGTGACGGGCCCCCCAGCCTCGATCTGCGCCTGGAATATGGTCGCCACCGAACCATTGCTGCCGAAGACATTGCCGAACCGCACTGCAATGAACTTGGTGGCCGTGAGGCGCCCGCCCGTCTCGCCTGCCGGCATGCCGTGCAAGGCACTGATGATCTGTTCGGCGGCCCGCTTCGTCATGCCAAGCACCGATGAGGGATCCACCGCCTTGTCGCTCGATATCAGGACAAATTGCGCAACCCCGCACTTGGCGGCAACCTCGGCACAGACGAGCGTTCCGAAAATGTTGGTCTGGATGGCTGAATCCCAGTTCTCCTCGAGCAGCGGAACATGCTTGAGCGCCGCGGCGTGAAAGATGATGTCCGGCCGGAATTCCGTGACGACACGCATTATCTGGCGCCGGTCCGCGACATCGACGATGCGGACCTTGAGGCGGTCGTGGTCCTTCTCGTCAACATACTGGCTCAACTGGAAAATGCCGAACTCGGAGTTGTCGGCGACCAGCACCGCCTCGGCTCCCAGTTCCAGCGACCGCTTGACCAGCGTCTGGCCGATAGAACCGGCACCGCCGGTTACCAGAACGCGTTTGCCGCTGACAAAGGCGCCGATGCGCTGGATGTCGGACGCGACCGCCGGACGGCGCAGGATCGTTTCCATCTCGACGGTGTCGAGAACCAGCTTTCCGTGCTGTTCCAACTCCGAAAGGCCTGAGAACTGCACCACATTTATGTCGCCGTGCCGGGCAATGCGCACGAGTTCCGAATAGTCCTCGATTTCGTGCTCGGCGCCGCTGCCGAAAATCAGCAAGTCCAGGCTTTTGGTGCCGGTCGCATAGTCTTCCAGGACATCGATCAGGCGCGGCATGGTCGCCACCACGGGAACACCTTGAATCCGCGTGCCCAACGGGGCGCCGCGCTCGGTCGCCATGATGCCCGCGATGGAATAGTCCGCCGGTTGCGCCGTGCGCGTGAAGCGAATGATCAGGTCGGCCTCGCCGAGCCGGCCGACGAACAGAGCGCGCTTGGCCTGCCTGATGTCGGTCTTGCGGCTCAGAATCCCCCAGCTCGCGCCGTCACGCAGGAAGCGGTAGAACAGCCGGGGTGCCGATATGATGGTGAAGGAGACAAGGAAGAAGACGATGAACTGACGCTCGTTGAGCCCCGCCACCGGCCGGTAAAACCGCAGCAGCAGCGACGCCACATAAAGAGTGAACGTCAAGATCGCGCAGCTCTTCAGGATGTTGAAAAAGTCCGGCGTCGAGGCGAAGCGCCAGACGGTGGTGTAGAGGCCACTGTAGCGGAACAGCAAATGACTGATGACGACGATGCCCGCCCATGTCGCCAGACCCTCCTCGGAGAGCGCGTCGAACGAAAGATTCGACCGCGAAAGCACCAGGCTGAGCGCCACGGCGACCAGGACCATGACCACGTCCTGGACCATGATGAAGGCGCGCCGCATCTGTGGCCTGAGCCCGAACACAGCTTCGAGGTGGGAATTCATTGGACGGCACTAGACTCCAGGCTCAAGGGCATCGACACCAGCGAGGTGCGAACACGAAGTTACTTCGCGACCAATCACCTTGCTCAAGTGCTATCCCCGGCCCCCGCCGTCCTGTATCGCATACTTCGGGGGCGGGGGCATAGCTAGAGGTTTTTTTTCGGACAAGAGGCTTCCAGTGGAGAACATGGATCATGCTCGGGCGATTGCCGTAAAGCTAACATTATCAAACGCTAATAGATAAGCCACGCAGCATCAGCATGCGCTCAGTTTTGCCGCAGTTGACTCTGCTCCCCACCTCGTTACGACGCAATGCGTTGCCATATGCCCATCGAAATGGCTATTAGAGACGGGCTTGGTGGTTCGCTATGGCCAGCGAAGAATAATGCGCCAGAACAACGGATTGCGATACTCCCAGCTATGATTGCGGCACTAAACGGCGCTTTTGACGACATCTCAAAGGCCATGAGATTACACCGGGTCTGGATCGCGCTTGCCCACGAGGACATCGGCGATCAGCACAGACGCACGACGCTCGGCCCGCTTTGGATGCTGGTCAATTATTTCGCTTTCGTCGGCACTTTTGTCTTTGTTTTCGTGACCACAGACGCCAGCAACCCAAGCTATATAGCCTATGTAGCCATCGGCATGCTGGTCTGGTTCTATCTCACCGAAACCATCACCATGAGCGTGTCGCTCTTCCAGCGAGAAGCGAGCTTCATTCAAGGCACGACGCTGCCGTTGTTCGTCTATGTGATGCGATTGACGATGCAATGCATCATCAGGGCTGCTTATTCGTTGGCGGGTTGCGTTCTTGTTCTGCTGCTGGGCGGTTACGGAATCAGCACGAATTGGCTGCTATCGCTGCTGGGTCTGCTGCTCATCATCCTGGCAACGCCTGCATTCGTAACGGTTTTTGCGTTCTTGGGCGCTTTCTTTCCCGATAGTGAGTTCATCGTCGGGAATCTGATGCGGGTCGGCATGTTCTTCACGCCGGTCTTCTGGGTCTATAGCGGCCAGGAAGGCGTCCAAAAGTATGCCTATCATTGGAATCCCTTCACCTATTTCCTGGAGGGCGTGCGTGAGCCGATCACGGCCGGCATATTTCCGACGCATGCATTGGCCGTGGCTGGTTACATCAGTCTCGGCCTATGGGCTCTTGCGCTGCTGTTGCTGGGCCGTTATCGCAAACGCATCGTTTTCCTGATCTGAGTTCCATGACATCCATCCAACTGAACAATGTCAGCCTCGTTTATCGTCTGTTCGAAAAATTGACACTTTCGGCGCCTGGCCGGCGTCGCAGCGCTCTTGGCGGCAACATAGCCAAGTCGGGCACCAAGCAGGTCGTGCAGGCGCTCGACGATGTCAGCTTCGAACTCAAGGCAGGCGACCGGTTGGGCCTTGTCGGCCCGAATGGCGCCGGCAAGACGACGCTGCTCAAGGTTCTATATGGAATCTATCAGCCGTCGGGTGGCACGATATCGATCGCGGGCAAGGTCGATGCCCTTTTCAACATCAACATAGGGTTTCGCCCCGAGGCCACCGGGCGCAGGAACATCGTGCTGAGAGGATTGATCAGTGGCTGGACGGCGGCCGAGATCGAAGAGAAGATGGAAGAAATAATCGATTTCAGCGAACTGGGCGACTTCATCGACCTGCCGTTCAAGGCGTACAGCCAGGGCATGGCGGCGCGCTTGGCATTTGCGGCGGCGACCACGCTCGAGCCCGAAATTCTGCTGATGGATGAATGGATTGGCGCCGGCGACGCATCGTTCCAGGAAAAAGCCAAACAACGGATGAACCAACTGGCGGAAAAGGCCGGCATCATCGTATTGGCCAGCCACGACGAAGCGCTCATCGAGCGCGTTTGCACGAAGAAAATGACGCTTCGAGCTGGGCGGATCGAGTCCCTGGTTTAAAAGCCGCCTCGCGATCAATTGGCTTCATATCCAAGTTCTTCAGGTCCATGCCGTGGATGGCAGCGCCGGTCTTAAGAAAAAAAGAAGAGGGTGGATTGTCAAAGCTTATCATCCAGATCCCATGCTTGAATGAGGAGGGGACACTCGCCGTCACGCTTGCTGATCTCCCACGTCAGGTCGAGGGTTTCGACCAGGTAGAGTGGCTCGTGATCGACGATGGCTCCACTGATCGCACAGTGGACGTTGCCCGGGAAAACGGGGTGGATCACGTGGTCTCGCTGCCCCACAATCAGGGGCTTGCCAAAGCCTTCATGACCGGCATTGAGACGGCGTTGAAGCTCGGCGCCGATGTTATTGTCAACACAGATGCCGACAACCAATACGATGCCTCCTGCATTCCCGATCTCGTCCGCCCGATATTGGAGAAAAAGGCCCTGATCGTCGTCGGCGCAAGGCCGATCAGCGAGATAGAGCATTTTTCACCCGTCAAGAAATTTCTGCAAAAGCTTGGAAGCCTGGCCGTCAAGGTTGCCAGCGGCACGACGGTTCCCGACGCGCCGAGCGGTTTCCGTGCCATCCACCGCGACGCGGCGATACAGCTCAACGTCTTCAACCGCTACACCTATACGCTGGAAACGATCATCCAGGCGGGCCGCAGGAACATTCCGATCACCTCCGTGCCGATCCGCGTGAACGGCGATCTCCGGCCCTCGCGGCTGGTCAAGAGCATACCAAGCTATGTGCGGCGCTCCCTGATAACGGTCGTGAGGATCTTTGTCGTCTATAGCCCGCTGCGCTTCTTTTCGGTGTGTGCGGCCATAATCGCCACGCCGGGTTTGATCATGATCGCCCGGTTCCTTTTCCACTACCTGAGGGGCGAAGGCAGCGGCAACATTCAGTCGCTGGTTCTCTCCAGCGCCTTGCTTGCCCTGGCTGGCATCCTCGCCATGAGCGGTATCCTTTCCGAACTGATCGCGGTTAACAGGCAGATCCTCGAAGAAATCAGGATCAGGCAACTGCAACAGGAACATCGGGAAAATGCATTGATCCGCTCGCTTTCGATAGATCGCGAAGGTTCCAAGGTTCAGGCAGGTAAAATAAGCGGAATAGTGTAGATGAACGAAGCGCGAGCAGCCTACGATAACGTTCCGGGCAATTACTACGACAAATACAATACCCGGAATCCGATCGCACGATATCTCATGGATGGCTTTCTGAGCAGTTTCGATATGTTGACGGCGAAGACAGGCGTCCGCAACGCTTACGAGGTCGGCTGCGGCGAGGGAAATTTGTCCATTCGCCTTCATGATCGGGGGTGGAATGTTCGCGGCAGCGACCTGGAATCCGTCAGTGTTTCGGAGGCTAATGAGCAATGCACGAAGCGTGGGCTGGAGCCAATATTTGAAACACGCTCGCTTTTCGACCTGACACCCGAAGTCGCTTCGGCCGAACTGGTGATCTGTTGCGAAGTTCTCGAGCACATCCCAGATACCGAACAAGCCCTTGCGATACTCAAATCGCTTGCCAAACCTTACCTTCTAGTCAGCGTGCCACGCGAGCCTGTCTGGCGGGCACTTAACATGGCCAGAGGTAAATACATCTCAAGCCTTGGAAATACGCCAGGCCATATCCAGCACTGGTCGTCCGCATCGTTCATCAACCTGTTGGGCAAATCGCTGGAGGTCGTGGAGGTCCTCAAGCCGCTCCCTTGGACCATGGCCCTTTGCCGTTGTGACTGAGACAATGCAGACGGCACCATCAGCCAAAAGCAGAAAGCTGAATTCAATAATTCGCGCCGGGGGTATGATTGTCAGCCTTGCCGCGCTTGTCTTCGTCGGATTGGCGATCCATCGCTCCTTCGGCGACCTGCAACGACAACTCATCTCACCACTTTTTCTGATCGCCATACCGGGCTGCGCCCTCGCCTATGCCGTCATCCTGCAACTGGTCGGCATCGCCTGGTATCGCTTCCTGGTTGCCGTTGACGGGCCGTCGCTTGGGCTGGGTCGTGCGCTTGGTATTTTTGGGAAGACGCAGATCTACAAATACCTGCCGAGCAACGTGATGCATATGGTTGGCCGGTTTGCCCTCGCCCGCAATGCCGGAGCATCGAACAAGGCGCTTGCCTTTGCCCAGATAGGGGAATTGTCCATCATCGTCCTTGCCGCAGGAACGTTGGCCGCCTTGCTGGCATGGCGGGTTTTCCAGGATGCCTATGCGCACTATGGTCTCGATAACCCTAGATTGCTTGCGGGAATAATCGCCGCCGGGCTTTTGGCGCTTGCCGTCGGGACAGCGCTTTTGTTTCGCTTCAGGATCGCCGGCATCGGGAGAAGAGCGCTAATCGTCTCTACCGAAGCCTTTCTTCTCTATGCACTGTTTTTCATCGGCAATGGATTGCTGATCGTTGCGCTTTCCAGAACCCTGGACGATGCGGGGCATGTGGCCGAGCTGGTCGGCATAGGAGCGGCTGCCTGGCTCATTGGCTTTGCCGTTCCGGGAGCGCCGGGTGGGCTTGGGGTGCGTGAAGCCGTTCTGATCATGGGGCTTACCGCCGCGGGCCTGCCGCCTCCGGCAGCCACCGCGGTTGCTCTCGGCAACCGGCTCGTCACCGTTCTCGGAGACTGCCTGGTCGCCCTTGTGGAATTGATATTGCAAAAGGGGAAGAGCGCATGAACACGCGAATGGGGGAAGCGCCCGTGCAAGGCAATTATTTGCCATGACAGATCCATTGCTGCGATACATCATTTCGGTTGCGCTTCTTGTCATTCTTGTGCTGGGTGTCGCACGTGCGCATCCTTTTTTCGACAGTGCTAAATGGCGCCCTTGGAGTAACGAAACGTGACGGCGTACCGAGACAAACTTGAAGCGGCTACGCCATGGATAGTGTTGTGGTTTGTTTTCACATCCTATTACCTATGGTGGTCATCGTTCGTCACGGCGGTCGAGCACCCCGACGAGCCGTACCACATGATGTACATCATGGATGTATTCAATGGGCGCCTGATACCAAACTACTCAAACGGAGCTAGCGCGTCATATCTTGAGCATCCAGCACTTTATTATACTCTTCTGGGAAAATTTTCCGCTATACTCTCAATAATCGGCGTCGAAATACAAATCTCACTTCAAATAGAAAATTATATCATCGGCTTAGCAACTATATCGGCCTTATTTTTATTTTCTAGGGTTATCGCATCGAGCCCCCTTGCAGCGTTAGTTGCAACGATATGCGCTATGACCATCCCCTACCTCATGTACCTTTTCACTGGTATAAACAACGACAATCTGGCGACTTTTCTGGTGGTCGTTGTCGCCTGTCTTAGCGCTAAGTTCTACGTCACAAGAGATCCTCGCTTCTTCGGGCTGGCTGTTTCAGCAGCCCTGATTGTCGCCTTGGTCAAGGTGACTGCGCTTGTCCAAGCCGGTGCGATCTTGTTACCTGGCGCCTTCGTCCTGCTACGGGGGCGAGGCATCCAAGCTGTCGTCGATGTGTTCAAGATGCCCTCCGTGCTGATGGCGTTGGTCGTTGGGCTCGGGTATTATCTGACAATCCTGGCGGTGTACGGCGAGCCGTTTCCAACGCCAGTTGACTTTTTCGAGATGGCTCTCCGTGCAGCCCCTGCAATGTTCGTTCAAGACCGGATGACATTGTTGCAGTATCTTGATAAATTTTGGATCGATATGACTGTCCAGTCTTCTGGAATTTACTCACATGTCGTCTATAAATATACGACATCAGGACTCAGCTTTTGGCCTTTGACTTATCTGTTTAGCTTTACTGTTGTTTCCGGTGGAGTTCTGTTCAAGCAATTCAAATTGACCGCGATATCGCTGCTTCTGGCTCTTATAATTTTTGCAGTACTCCACATAGCAACTATGTACGGCGCGCATCTAGAGACTGGATATACCGGAGGGATGCAATTCCGCTACTACTTGCCGCTTCTGACCCTGTTCATCGCTGCAGCCATCGGCGGAGTGTCGTGGATCCCATTGCCGAAATCGGCAGCAGCAAGTCTGGCGGTATTGATACTCTTCGCCTTTGTCACCCACGACGGGCGACTATATACGATGCCGGCATTCATCGACGCGAGAACTCTACCAGCCCCCAGTAAAGATACGTCAAACTAGCATCGAGGACCAATGGACATTCTTGACAAATATGTTGCAACTGCGCCAAGCGCCCACGATGCAGTTGATATTTTCAAAAGCGAATGGTCGTCCAAATCTCCAGCGACGGCCGATGCCACAACAGCCCCCGGGAGCGCGCCGCCCCCTTTGAAGACTCACGTATCGACTGGCTTTCGAAAACCGTTGAGGGATTTTTCCGGCAAGCGCATCCTGGAACTCGGACCGATGGAAGCGGGACATGCTTACTTGATGTATCAAGCAGGGGCGGAATCGATACTCGCGGTCGAAGCCAATCGCGATCCTATCTGAAATGCTTTTGCGTGAAGGAAGTCTTCGACCTTCTCCCTCGGGCTGTTGCGAAAAATGACAAGCGCCATGACTAACAAGAACCGTGAACACAAAATAGCAGTACTTGTTCCTTGCTACAACGAGGAGCTGACTATTGCTGACGTAATTCATGACTTCAAATCACACCTACCCGCAGCCGATGTGTACGTTTATGACAATAATTCGAGTGATGACACCTATAACGCGTCTGTTCGCTCAGGAGCGATTGTACGCAAAGAAAAAAACCAGGGAAAAGGAAACGTGGTTAGGCGAATGTTCAGCGATATTGAGGCGGACATCTATATTTTAGTCGATGGGGACGGCACTTATGACGCGTCTGTAGCCCAACGCCTAATTGATGAGCTCTGTTCCGGCCCCTACGACATGGTAAATGTCGCGCGTGTGGCTGAGAATTCCGACGCATATAGAAGCGGCCATGAATGGGGGAACAAGCTCCTAACCGGCCTCGTTCGACGAATTTTCGGCGCAGCAACCACCGACATGCTATCTGGATACAAGGCGTTTTCGCGGCGCTATGCTAAATCGTTTCCCGCCCTATCGACCGGGTTTGAGATTGAAACCGAACTTGTGGTGCATGCGCTCGATCTCCGCTTACCCCAATCAGAGATCACAGCCCCGTACCGCGAACGACCAACTGGTTCTGCGAGCAAGTTGCGGACCTACAGTGATGGCTTACGAATACTGCGCTTGATCGGTTTCCTCGTAAAGGAGGAGCGGCCGCTTGCCTTCTTCTCTATTGTGGCGGGTATCTTGGCGATGCTCTCTCTGCTCATTGGCGCGTCTGTCATCATCGAGTTTATGGAAACCGGCCTCGTACCCCGTTTGCCGACAGCGGTTCTTGCGACGGGCATCATGGTGTCCGCGCTGCTCTCGTTATCCAGCGGCTTCATTCTTGACACCGTTACGCGCGGCCGGCGCGAGGCGAAGCGCTTGGCCTACCTCCGATATCCGGCGCCATGATTCACAGTAGGCGCGTCGAGGCAAAACACATGAGGCAGCGCATCAGAAAGCTTCCCGATTTCCTCGGCGTGGGGGCTCTTGGGTTCATAGTCGATGCTACCGTATTCTTCGGGTTGACACTGATTTTTTCCACTCAATACTGGCGCGCGCGGATCATTGCCTCCATTGTCGCAATCGCCACAACATGGGCGATCAATCGAGTTGCTACTTTCTCGGCATGGCGCGTCTATACCGCGTTTGCCGAGTTTTTGCGTTACCTGGTTGCGAGCTCTGTCGGAGCGGGAGCCAACCTTGCCGTAATGTCCGCAATTGCTCCCCACGACGCGAGTCTACGGCACGTTCCTGCCTATTGTGCGGGCGCAGCCGTTGGCCTGGTGGTCAATTTTCTTCTCTACAACATGTTTGTCTTTCCCGGCAACAGGAAGGCGTAACGGTGCACGCGATAAATAATGGAGAGGATGTCGTGAATAAGACGAACGATAATGGAGGGAATATTGACTCTATTTACTACAGAGATGGCGTGAATAATTCATTTTCGATGCGCCTTCTAAAACGCGCCCGTATGGCGATGATGAATTTGTTCATGGAAGAGCTATCACCAGGCAGCACTTCCAGCATCCTGGATATTGGCGTCTCCGACGACGAGAATGACGGGGCCAATTTCCTCGAGAAACACTATCCGTGGCAACACAATATCACGTGCGTCGGCCTGGGCGACGGGAAGCAGGTCGTCTCCAACTACCCAAAAGTCCATTTCAAACAAATACGCGCTGGAGAACGGTTGCCCTTCGATGATCAAAGCTTTGACATCGCGTGTTCCAACGCGGTAATAGAGCATGTTGGAGGGCCTGCACAGAGGACCGAGTTTATCTCCGAACATCTAAGGGTGGCAAAAAAAGTTTTTATTGCCTTTCCTAATCGTTGGTTTCCTGTTGAGCATCACACAGGTCTTCCGTTTCTGCACTACACGCCCCGGCTCTTTCGGACACTGCTGAATGGAACCAGATATTCGTACTGGACGCACCCAGAAAATATGGACTTTTTGGATGGCCGATCTATTATGAAAGACTGGCCCAAATCAGGGAGAAGTCCGGCTGCAATAGTTAACACCGGTATTCCTCTAGGTCTTTTTAGCTCCAATTGTGCCGTTATCGTACGATAGCTGAAGATACTTGCGGTATATGGAACCCATTCCGGCGGGAAGAGATTTGATGACTGGGACCACTGTGGAGTTACAGAGATGGAGCTTGCTTGGGTTCAGTTGGACTGAGGCGCAAACCGCGCGGGTACTCCTGATTTCGCTTCTTGCAGTTGCTGTTGTCTATGTCGGATTGGCGCTCACGCCGTCGCACTATGCGATGGGCCTGCAATATCTTGGCTCGCATGCAAGGCCCTTGCTTCTGTCAGCGCGCCCCATTCGATCGGACGAATGGATCGTCCTAACGCCGCTATTTCAAACTGCCGTCCGCGGCGGCTTTTCGACCTTCAACCAGATTTCCCCTTATCATGAGTCTCTGAAAGGGTTCTGGGCTTTGCCTATTCTGGATTGGTCTCTTGTCTTCAAGCCGCAGCTTTGGGGCTTTTGGGTCTTGCCGCCGGCCTATGCTTATTCTCTATATTTTGCCGTGCTTTGGACGGCGTTTTTAGCTGGTTACACCATCCTTTTGCGGCAATTTGGTGCCGATCTGTGGATCGCAGTGTTCGGTGCCGGCTGTCTTTTCTGCTCCCATTTGGTGCAGGTGTGGTGGACATCACACGGTGCAACATTTGCGATCGCTCCCTGGCCGCTAATAGCATTTCTGCTTCCGATTCGTCCGTGGCTGAAATTACCGCTTCTTTTCTGGACCTGCGCTGTCTGGGTGTTCGGTTTCGTCTACCCCCCCTTCATGATCCCTGCGGCGTTTGCACTGGGAATACTGCTCCTGGCCTTCCGACGCGATATGATCACTCCTGCGAATATTGCTGTCGCAGTTTCGGCGATTGCTTGCCTTGGTATCAGTTTTGTTTTGTATTTCAGCGATCTCATTCAGATTATGCAGGCGACTGTCTATCCTGGCCAAAGGGAGATATCGGGCGGTGGCGTTGACGAAATGAGGTTGCTTGCCTATCTCTTTCCTTTTTTTACGACGGTGCGCTTCTCGCCGCTTCTCGCGACCAACGAATGCGAGGTTGCAGTTGTTTCGACGCTCCTGCCTCTGACCGTGCTCGTTTTTGTCAGCTATCGGTCATTGGCTGAAACCTTGAGAAACAACTTCGTCTCTTTTGGGGTGGTCGGGCTAGGTTTGATTTTGATGCTGGCGTGGATGACACTGCCGATACCTTCCAGTATTGGGAGGATCCTGCTCTGGAACAAAGTTCAACCTGGGCGTATGGTCTGGGGATTTGGATTGCTTTTTACCATATCTATAATTGTTGCCGCATCTAGATGCACGTTTGTAATTTCGAAAGAGAGAATTGCGTTTTTTCTAGCAATTATGGTATCGACTTGGTTTCTGTCAAAGGTAGGGTTTACTTGGATTCCGGGGTATTCATATGAAAAAAACCCTAGCGCCTTGATGCGTGGATACTTCGAATGGATTGCAATCGTTCCATTTGTTTTGAGCGCCGGGTATGTCTGGTACCTCGGTCAGCAGACAAGAAACAATGGGCGGATATTATTTGGCTCTGCATTTGTCTCTGGCGCGATTACGTTCGGTTTGTTCAATCCTTTTCAGCAGGCCTTTCCGATTTTCGACATTCCGGAAACGCCTTTTCTGACCGCGCTTCGCGAGCAGGCAAAAACCAACCCTAACGGATGGGCCGTCATGCCTGGTATGTATGGCGCCCTATTCTCTGGCGCGGGTGTGCCGGCAATCAATCACACGCTCACTGCACCGCAGCTTTCGTTCTTCCGGCGAGTGTTTCCCTCAATGCCTGAAGCAGCGTTTAATAATGCATTCAACCGGTACGCACACATCATTCCAACTGACGTGCCGGAACCTCGCTCGCCTTCGCCCGATCAAGCTTGGGTTCCGATCAAGGCGTTTACAACCAAAATACCAGGCTAGTCTAGCGCGACTGATCAAGAGCCGAGGGTTAAGAGCGTACAACCGATGGCCGTGAGCGGGCGAAATTCAGCCAGCAGAGCCATAGTTATTCTTTCCGACATCAGCCTAGCGAGAAATCTTCGCGCGTTTTTGTCAAATTCGGCGAATAGAAAGGATCACGCTCGATGATTTCTTTCCATCGTCCTTGCATATAGGCAACCTCACCATGGAAGCGTGCCATTTTTTCCGGAGCAGCATCAATGCCGCGTGAGACGCTTTCGAGATGATAAAGCTCGGCATAGGGCGTCCAGACGTTTGAATAGCCGGCTGCCCCCACTTTCAGACAAAGATCCACATCATTGAAGGCGACCGTCAGGTCGATCTCATTGAGGCCCCCTACTTCTTCAAACACGCTTTTGCGGATCAGGAGACAGGCTGCGGTGACAGCGGAGAGGTTCTGCAGGACCTTTAGCCTGCTAAAATACCCCGGATGATGGCGGGGGAAATACTTATGCGAATGATTTGCAATACCGCCCAATCCAACAATCACCCCGCCATGCTGAATCGTGTCATTAGCATAATAGAGCTTGGCGCCGACGCAACCCACATCCGGCTGAGCGGCCCAGGAGACCATTTCCGTCAGCCAGCCCGGCGAGATCACCTCGATGTCGTTGTTGACGAAGCCGATGATCGACCCCTTCGCTTCCCTTACGGCGAAATTGTTGATCGCGGAATAGTTGAACGGCTTGTCGTAACGGAGCACACGAACATTCTTCGCATTCTTCAGCTCGCTGAAATAAGCAAGCGTTTCCTCCTCCACCGAGCCGTTGTCGACCACCAGAATCTCGTAATTCCGGTAGGTGGTCTTTTCGCGGATGGACTCCACACAATTGCGAAGGAGCTCGACCTTGTCGCGCGTTGGAACGATGAGGCTCACAAACGGCTGCGGTTCGGGGACGAAAAAGTGAAGGCGGTAACTGGCTGTGCCGGGACCTTCCTCAGCTTTCGCCGGAATATTCATGCGTTCGACATGTTCTTCCAGCGCACGCAACCCGGCCACATAGGCGTAGCTCTTTTGCGAACCATCGAGCGCCGTCGAGCCTTCCACCGCGCGCCAGTGGTAGAGCACTTTCGGAATGTGCCGAATTCTCTCAGGAGCAATGCGCTCGAAGACGCGCAGATTGAGGTCATAGTCCTGGCTGCCCTCGAAGCCGGGGCGCCAGCCGCCGACGGCGCGGATATTTTCCGCCCGGTGCACGGTGAGGTGATTCAGATAGTTCTGTGAGCGGAAAAGCTCCCGCGAGAAATCCGGCTTGAAACAGGGGTCATAGCGCCTGCCTTCCGCATCGATCTTGTCTTCGTCGCTGTAGATCAGTTCTGCATCAGGATGACGATCGACTTCCAGCACGATTTCGGCCAGCGCATGCGGACGGAGAAGATCGTCGTGGTCGAGCAATGCGACCCACTCACCGGTGACCAGTTCCAACGCAGAATTGGATGCATGCGAGATATGGCCGTTCTTGTCGCGAAGAACGATTTTGATGCGCGGATCGCGTTTCGCATATTCGTTCAAAACGCGCCGCATATACGGTTTCGTCGAGCAATCGTCCGCTATGCACAACTCCCAGTTCTCATAGACCTGGGCGCGGACGCTGTCGATCGCTTCCCGCAAGAGCTTCTCCGGGGTGTTGTAGACCGGCATCAGCACTGAAATAAGCGGCTTGTTCTCCAACTGGGTCAATCGTTGCCTCAAATCCGCAACGTCGTGTTCCGTTGGCGTATCGTTGAGCGCGATCCACCTCTCATAGGTAACGCTGCCCGGTGGACCTAGCACTTCCTTCGACCGGAGCATGGCCGCAAATCCCCGAAGGCCGCCTTGCCTCAAGATTGTTACGCCACGAGCCGCAGACCGCACGAGCGCGCCAGGGTTTTTCACCTGGCGGGCGACGACTCTCCCAATGAGGGACGCATAATATTCAATCCGGCCGAGCCGACGCAGCCGCACACGGCCAATAGCAATCTTGACACAGCCTTCACCCGGATCGACACGCAGTTTTTGAGCACCGGCATCAAGCGAAAACACGGCCACGGCCGGACTCTTGCCATTCGAACGAAACCGCAGATCGATCCGCTCAAATTCGTTGTAGCCCTTGCCGCTGTCGATATAGAGGTGCGCGTTAGTCAACGCGTCCGTTTCAGCCGGGACGTGTACGCTGAGCCTGTAGTGTCCGGGGAGCAATGGCTGGGAACCGGGCCAGAGGAGTTCGAACTGCGGATCATCGCCTGTTATTGTCCACTCCGTCGCCCCCTTGCCCAAGGGCACGCCTTCCAGGTGATGAAGTGCGTTGAGCGTAATGGTCCGTCCGGCATAAAGAATTGCGTCAGTTAGGGGTGACACAAGCCTCTTCCACACCGATCGGTATCGCCAGGTCCGGCTGCTGTGAACCAATTCGATTTCGTGATTCAACAGGGCCATCTGCCGGTCGCGTTCCTGCAGCTTATGTTCGAGCGCTGCGATATGCTCGTCCTTTGCCGCGAGACTGGTGTGGGCCGACTCCAGCGCTTGCGTGGCCGCGCGGAGATGCTCGCGCTCGACCGTCAGCGCAGCAATCTCACCGGAATAGGCCTCGATGCGTGCTTCCTGGCTTACCACCAACGCCCTGTTGATTTCGATTTCCGCTTCCATGGTCGTCGTCTTCAGCGACCATGGGTTTCCGGTTTGGTCAGTCGCCTTGCTCCTCGTCTCGTCGAGAGCAACCATGCCCTGGTCGGCGAGCGCGACCTGCCCGTGCACGCTGCGCGCACCCAGGACGTTTTCGGGAATTGGCAGCTTCGTTACAATGCAAAGCGAGTTCAAGAACTCGACGGAATGAACCGATGCGAGAGAAGCTTCGTTGAATGCGACTTGGTGCCTGTCGGCGAAAGTCGCCAAGGCATCGACCCGACGGCGATCCAGCCCCCAATGCTCATGGTTGACGACATCAAGCAGGCGCTTGAAAAACGACATCGAGGAAAGCGGATCGTACAGACCGCCCTCGAACTCCTGCCAATAACTGCAATGCAGATCTTCGGCGATGTACATGCCCCCTTCGGAAAGGTGGGGGAAATATCGCGCGAACGAGCGTATTATATCCGAAGACAGGTGCGATCCGTCATCAATGATAATATCGAATTTTTTCGACCGCGAAACGATATCGCGCTCGACTTCATCAGTGTTGGCATCACCTATGGATATCTCGATCCTCTTGTCGTCGAAAACAAGATTTCCGCAGTCTGAATTTATATCGCAGCCAAGAACAAGTTCCGCATTGGGAAAATATTTCTGCCATATCTCCAGGGAGCCGCCGTTCTGAACTCCGATTTCCAGGATTCGAACCGGCCTGTCTCGATACTCTGAAAAAATATGGTCATAGGTGCTGAGATAGATCGACCATTTATCCGACACTTTGCCGCGATGCGCGTCGTACAGGTCACGAAGTGAAACGAATGGTTCCTGCTTTGCGGGCCGAGCATCGCGCTGTTTGGCTAATTGCTGCTGTTCCGACTTCTGCCGATGAAACACGCGGAGACGGCAATCAATTTCAGGGAAAAAAGCGTCGCCAAAAGTTCGTGAAACAGATTCGAACTCTGCTCTGATCCGATCAAGAATTTCTATTGCAACTGCATCAGTATCATCGGACCTGAGCGCTATCAGTGCGGTATAAGCGTCTTTGACCCAGTCAATGATGCGCAAGTCTGCGTCGAGCACCTCAGTGCTGGCGGTAAAGTGCTGATTGTCGGTAGCGAAATGCTCAGACAGCAGGGACTGCCATTTCACGTCGGGTACCGGCCAGTCTAGGCTGAGAGTAGCAGTGATCCCGTCGATACCCTGTCGCCAGTCATCAAGCAGACTCTCGTAAGACAACAAGATGCGTGACCGACCCCTAGTTGCGCGCTCGGCTTCCAATTCGTGGCGAAGCCAAAGAAGCGAACTGAAGCCCATCGTGAAACCGTTTCGGTTCGCCAGGGAAGCGATCACAGCCAACGGATTGCGGTCTATCAGCACATACCGAACATCGATGCGCATGCGCCTCAAGATCTCCGCATAAAGCGGTACGAAACGTGAGATACGCGGCTCCTTGAGCACAAAAAAGGGCGCGCTGCCGTATTCCTCGTCGATCAGCCGCGCGATCTCTGCTTTGTAGAAGCGCAGACGCTGCGCGCCGAGATCGTTGGGATCGAAGGATCGCCAATCATCCCAGCTGCTTCCAGCTTCAGCCAGCATCTGGTCGTGGAGCGCAATGAGACGCTCCGGCTCCCAGTGACCCGTTGGATTGGATAGATTGGCGCCCAGCATGTTCTTAGGCAGTTCCGCGCCAAGCAGATTGATCGCCCTCGTCAGCGCGCTGGTGCCCGAGCGATGCATGCCGAGCACCATGATGCAGGTGCGTTTGGCTGCTTTCGGCTTTGCCTTGCGTGCCTTCGGCTCGTCGACGGGCGCGGCATCGCGCGTGTTTTCCGCTGAAGGGTGCTTGTTCATGCCGTCAATGCCTGTTTCGGCTCACCGGCTAGCAGCCGGCGCACCACCGCTTCCGTCGATTGCCGCCAGTCCGGTGCATTCCAGCCGAACGCCGCGGCGAATTTCGCGCTCGATAGCCGGGAATTGGCGGGGCGGCGCGCCTTGGTTGGGTAGTCCATCGTAGCGATGTCCCGTACCCGCGCCCAGGGACCACCCAACACGCGGCTTGTGTCGAGGATATGGCGGGCAAAGCCGCTCCAGTTGGCCTCGCCGGTTCCGGCCAGATGATAGATGCCGGATGCGGCGGCGCCCTCGTGCAGCCGTGCCGCCGCATGCAGGATCGCGTCGGCGATATCAAGTGCCGATGTCGGATTTCCCCACTGATCGGCCACCACCGCGATCTCGTCGCGGTCGGCGGCCAGCCGCAGCATGGTTTTGACGAAATTCTTGCCGAACGGGCTGTAGACCCATGCCGTGCGCAGGATCAGATGGTGCGGATTGGCTGATGCAACCGCCTGCTCGCCGGCAAGCTTGGAGGCGCCATAGACGCTGCGCGGTGCGGTGGCGTCGGTCTCGACATAGGCGGCGTCCTTGGTGCCGTCGAAGACATAGTCGGTCGAAAGATGGATGACGGGAACGCCCAGGCGGCTTGCTGCTTGCGCCACCTTGCCGGCGCCGGCGGCGTTCACCGCGAATGCCAGATCGGGCTCGTCCTCGGCCTGATCCACCGCCGTGTAGGCGGCAGCCGACACGACGATATCAGGCTTCGCGGCCGCGATGGCTTCGATCACCGTGTCGGGTCTTGCGAGGTCGAGTTGCGGACGGCCAATGGCGATGACCTCAACGCCGGCGGCCGCCTGGCCGGCCTCCAGAAGGCTCGCCGCGACCTGTCCGTCGCGTCCGGTGACAACCAGCCTCACGCCGCCCCCTTGCGTGCTTCGCCCAGCCGTTCACCGGCATAGCGCTGCTCGCGGATCGGTCCCCACCACCATTTGTTGTCGAGAAACCAGTCGACCGTCTTGGCGAGGCCGCTGTCGAAATTCTCATTGGGCGCCCAGCCCAGGTCCCGGCCTATCTTCGAGGCGTCGATGGCATAGCGGCGATCGTGACCGGGGCGGTCGGTGACGAAGGAAATCAGGTCGCGATAGCTCTTGCCCCCTGCCCGCGGCCGCCTGCCGTCGAGCAGATCGCAGATCGTCTCGACGACGCCAAGGTTGGTCCGCTCGGAATTGCCGCCGACATTGTAGCTTTCGCCCGGCAGTCCCCTGGTCGCGACAAGTTCCAGCGCGCGTGCGTGATCCTCGACGAACAGCCAGTCGCGCACATTGGCGCCGGCGCCATAGACCGGCAGCGGCTTTTCATCGAGCGCATTGAGGATGACCAGCGGGATCAGCTTTTCGGGAAAGTGATAGGGTCCGTAATTGTTCGAGCAATTGGAAAGCACGACCGGCAGGCCATAGGTTTCGTGCCAGGCCCGCACCAGATGATCCGAGGCCGCCTTCGAGGCGGAATAGGGCGAGGATGGCGCGTAGGGCGTTTCCTCGACGAACATGCCGCCGTCGAAGGGAAGATCGCCGAACACCTCGTCGGTCGAGACATGATGGAAGCGGAAATGGCTCTTCCGGTCTTCGGGCAGGCCGCGCCAGTACTCCAGCGCGGCATTGAGCATCTTGTAGGTGCCGACGATGTTGGTCTCGATAAAGGTGCCCGGCCCATCGATCGAGCGGTCGACATGGCTCTCGGCGGCAAGGTTCATGACGATGTCGATATCGTCGCGCCGGAGGATGTCGAGCACGGCCCTTTCGTCGCAGATGTCGGCCTGCGCGAAGCGATAATTGTGTGCGTTCTCGATCGGCCGCAGCGAGGCCAGATTTCCCGCATAGGTAAGCTTGTCGAGATTGGTCACCCGATAGGCCGGGTTGGCGCATAGATGCCGGCACACCGCCGAACCGATAAAGCCAGCACCGCCCGTCACCAGAAAATTCATGCCGCTGTCCTCACGTAACCCATCAGGCGAACACCTCGGCGGCGGCCAGCAGCGGCGCCTTGAGGTCCTTGTCCGAGAGCTGGAACCCGCCGGCCAATGACGGCCATTCGATGCCGATGGCGGGATCGTCGAAACGGACCGACCGATCATGCGCCTGCGAATAGGTGTCGGTCACCTTGTACAGGACCTCGGTGTCAGGCACGAGCGTCACGAAGCCGTGCGCGAAGCCTTTCGGCACCAGAATCTGGTTGCCCTTTTCGGCCGACACTTCGAGAGCGACCCATTTTCCGAAGGTTTTCGAACCGCGGCGAATGTCGACCGCGACATCGAGAATGCTGCCCCGGATGACGCGCAGCAGCTTGTCCTGGGCGCGCGGCGCAAGCTGATAGTGAAGCCCTCGCAAGACGCCCGCCGCGGCGGAATAGGAATGATTGTCCTGCACGAAAGCCAGGTCTATGCCGGCCTGCGAAAAGCACTCGGCATTGTAGGTTTCCACGAAGAAGCCGCGCGCGTCGCCATGTCGCTTCGGCACGATTTCCAGCACGCCATCGATGCCAAGGGGCCTGACCTCCAACACCTAGCCCTCCGACAGGTCGACGACACGCCGGCGCAGATAGGCGGCATATTCATTCTTGCCCAGGCGATCGGCGCGACGCAGAACCTGGTCCACTGTCAGCCAACCCTGTTCAAAGGCGATCTCTTCGGGACAAGCGACCTTGATGCCCTGGCGGTGCTCGATGGTGCGCACGAATGACGAGGCCTCATGCAGGCTGTCATGCGTGCCGGTGTCGAGCCAGGCATAGCCGCGCCCCAACCGATGCACATGCAACTGGCCGCGCTCGAGGTAGACGTTGTTGACCGCCGTGATCTCGAGTTCGCCACGCGCCGAGGGACGGATGGCAGGGGCGATGTCGACGACGTCGTTGTCATAGAAGTAAAGGCCGGTGACCGCCCAGTTGGATTTCGGCACCTTCGGCTTTTCCTCGATCGTCAGCGCCGTTCCCGTGGCCTTGTCGAAGGAAACCACGCCATAACGCTGGGGATCCTCGACATGATAGGCGAACACCGAAGCGCCCTTTTCGCGCGAGGCAGCGTCGCGGCAAAGCTGCGACAGCCCGTCGCCGAAATAGATGTTGTCGCCGAGGATCATCGACACGTTGTCCTTGCCGATGAAATTGCGGCCGATGATGAAGGCCTCCGCCAGCCCGTTGGGCTGCGGTTGCCCGGCATAGGACAGGTCGAGGCCGAACTCCGATCCATCGCCAAGCAGATCGCGAAAAACCGGCAGGTCACGCGGCGTCGAAATGATCAGAATTTCCCGGATACCCGCGAGCATCAGAACGCTCAGCGGATAATAGATCATCGGCTTGTCGTATATCGGCAGAATTTGCTTAGAGACTGCTAATGTTAGTGGATAAAGACGCGTTCCACTGCCTCCAGCAAGGATAATTCCTTTCAAGAAGCTCTCCTTGACATGCCTGAACCCCCCGGCCCCAGCCGACCGTGCTTAGGTTCCATGCAATGGCTTGTCAATCTCGGCGTTCGGCAAACGTCTGGGTCACGATCCGGCGCCAATCCATCGCCAATTCCAGGCGACGCATTGCTATCGTCTTGCCAGAGCCGGCCTGACGGGAACAAGCAGATTGTCATCATGGGCCTCGGTCGACTCGCCTCTCTGGCTTAACCGCCCAGCGAATCCCTTGTGAAAGATGATGCCATTCATATAGGCGAAAGTCATCGCAAGCACCGCCGTTCGCATGGGATAATCGACCAGGGAATGAACGAGCAGAAACGATACTGAGAGAAACGCCATTTTCTGCAGCGGATCTCGCCGTGCCGCAAGGGAAAACGCAAAAAGTAATACGGAGTAGGCCGCGACCAGAAAGACAACAGGCGCGCCACCTTCAAGTGCCAATTCCAGATAATCATTGTGGGCGTGATTGACGTAGGGCTTGAAGATCATCTCTCCCTTTTCGTAAATCTGGTAGACTTTCGGAAAACTCCCAAAGCCGACGCCCGTCGCCCAGTTCTCTTCAATTCCCGCGATCGTCGTGCGGGCAAATTCGGCCCGTCCAAAGGCCGGGTCAACCACTTCCGCATCGATCTTCGTCCACGCCCCGATCGTGTAGAGCGAAAGTCCGATGAAGACAGCGGGTATTCCATACCCGCCCAGCCTCGAGCGCGCGCACAGAAAGACGACTGATATTATGGTGATCGCCAGCCCTATCAGAATACCGGCGCGCGAACCGGCGGCCAGAAGCAGCAGCAGCAGCGTTATCAAACCGAGCGACCCGGACAGAAGGTGCCCGCGAAACAGGCCGTAGTAGACGACGAAGGGGATGGAGACGAAGAGCAAAGCTGAAAAATGGTTCTGGTTGGCAAACAGTCCCGCATTGATCGTGAACGGCAGCAAACCCTGTATGGCAACCGTATCGGAGAGCGAATACTGGATCGCCGCAGCCAATCCGTTACAGATGACACCCATCAAAAAGAAGGGCAGGAGGCCGTAGACCTGATCTGGGCGCAAGCGGGTGACGCTCAGAAAGAATGCAGCCATCGCCACGAAGTACAACAGACACTCGATCGTGCGTCCCACGCCGACACTGACGAAACGCAGCCCGGTTTCACCGCTCAGCCATGGATTTGCAAGTAAAACCTCAGGCCGCAATCCGCTCAACAGGGCGGCGGGCAACGGCACGATTTGGAAACAGAACACGGCAAGGCCCAGAGCAAGCAACCACAGGGCCGAGCGAGGGATGCCGTGCTCAGACGGCCTTGAAAAGATGGCCGCGGCCGCGACAATCGCCGCCACCTCGATCAGCGCATCGGTGTAGAGACCGCTCGCGGTGCCGCCGCCAATCAGCACTGACAGGAAAAGAACCGACCCAAGCAGATATTTTTCCCATTCCGTGGACCGGGCTGACCGCTCTCTCAAGATGAAACTCTTTCGATGCTCAATTTGTGCATGACCAACGTGCCAACGTATCGAAATCGCCAGCTCTCAGCGATGGCAGCTGTTTCCAGCCGCAACACTTGCATGGGACACGCGCCTAGTCCGATCGCGAAATCCAGGCTCAACTGCCGCCGATTGAATGTGCCCTCCGGAATGTTGAACCGAGCTATTTCTCCCGCCGGATCCGCGCATCTGATGGACCAGAACAACTGCTTGGGCAGCTTCAGGTTTCTCGCGGAGGCGATCAGGGAAATCCTGTAGGAGCCGGGAGGCAGTTCGACATATTGCTGGAGCGCGGCGTTCTTCACCGGCGTATTCAGAAACCGGACTGTCGCTCCGTTATCGCTTTCGCCGACATCGCGCGCCCCGGCAAAGGTGATTTCCAGACCGGAGCGGTCGCGAACCTGCCAGTCGAATGGCTTGTCGCTGAGGATCTGTTCAAAGCCGCCGTTGAAGATGTATCCGGCCAGTGTCCGCTCCTGATCGGTCAGACTGAACAGGAACAGCCGATAGGCCGCCTCGTATTCCTTCTGCCGGATGTACCCGTTGATTACGGCAGACAATTCCTTCGACGTCGGTTGTGAGCTCGATCCGGCAAGGTCCAGCAACAGTTGGTTTGCGACGCGCAGGCCCCGCGGATCCTTACCAAGGGCGGAGAAAAGATTGGACCTCCACGGTGCCTCGATCCTTAAGGCTGCCAGTACAGCCTGATATCCGTCCGGGTTTGCAAGAATAGCCGGCAAGCCCGCCGCAATGACTGGAAATGTGTCCGGCCACCGGCGTAGCAACGTGTCGATCTCGGCGACGGCCTTTGACAGGTCGCCCATCTCGATCGAGCGATCGATCGATCTCTGAAGCGAATGGATTTCAGTCTTGGACAGCTTTCGAGCCTGGTCGAAGAGTTCAAAAGCCTCGTCTTTCTCGCCTTGTCGATACTCAATCTCGCCTATCAGGCTGTAGAGCCGGGCGTCCGCGACGTTGAAACGAAGCGCGCCCCTCGCCTTTGCTGCCAAGACGTCGAGATCAACACCGTCGCCTGTTCCGCTCAGCCGACCGGCAATTTCGCCTATCAAGGCATCTATGTTCAACGGATCGAGCGCAAGCGAGACGGCCGGCGTTTCCGACTCAAGAAGCCGACTTAGCCCTATCGACGAAACCGCCAACACCAGAACGGAGGCGACGAACCAAACGCCTGAACGCCGGAGATTTCGCGTGAGCGGGCTCGCCTGCTCCGTCATCGACTTTGCCCTCAATTTTCGGGGTACTCGCGCCATAGTCGTAGTACTGATAGTTCATGTATTTATAGGCGTAATTGTAATCGAACTTGTTGACCGTGAATTTCGACATCGCCGATCCGATCACGTTCGCACCGGCTGAGCGCAGACGCTTGAGTGCCGTTTTGGCTGACTTGCGTGTGACCTGATTGGTCGAAACGACCATCAATGTGCCTTCGGCAAGCCGGCTGAGGATTGGTGCATCGGAAAGACCGACGACCGGCGGGGCGTCGATGATGACCAGATCGAAGCGTTTGCCGAGATTGGTCAAGATCAACGCCATCTTCGGCGACGAGAGCAGGTCGGCCGGATTCGGCGGAATCGTTCCGGACGTCAGCACGGTGACATTAGGGTATTTCGTCGGTCTGAAAATGCCCGGCAGATCGTCCTTGCGAACGGTATTAGTCAGCAGGTTGCTCAACCCGATCGCATTGTCGAGGCCGAACAGCCGGTGCAGGTTGGGTTTGCGGAGATCGCCGTCGACAAGCAGAACCCTTGCGCCGAGTGCCGCGAAATCCTGGCCAAGCTTGAACGACGTGGTCGACTTGCCTTCCGACGGTTCCGAACTGGTCACCAGCAGCGATCGCGGCGCGCCCTCCGCACCGGAGAACTGCAGCGATGTTCGCAGCGAACGATAGGCCTCGGAGAGCCCGGATTTTTGATCGGCGATGCTGGCTATGAGTTCGCGGTCACCGACAAGCGGCAGGATGCCGAGCATCGCCAGCCCCAGCTCTTTCTCGATCTGCTCCGGGTTGGTGAAAGTATTGTTCAGCAACTCGATGATGTAGATGATCGATGCAGCCAGGGCCATGAAAAGCGCGAGAGCGACTGCAAGGTTGATGCTCAGACGTGGAGAATAGGGGGCTGTGGGCAGCGAAGCGAAATCGACTATCGCAGCGCTTTGCGTCTTGAGCTCCGAGCTGACGCCGACTTCATTCAGCTTGGCGATAAGGCTGTCATACTGCGACCGGTTGGAGTCGACCTCGCGCTTCAGGATCGTGTATTTGATATTCTTGTCGTTGAAGACGACCTGCTGCCTCTCCATCTCCGCGAGCTTGGACTTGAGGTCGGTTTCCTTGTTCTGTGCTTCCTGATATTTCAGCCGCAACGAATCGGTTATCGCCAGCACGCCGTTGTTGTAGAGTCGCTGGAGTTCCTTGATCTGCGATTGCAATTGCTGCATTTCCGGAAAACCGGGCTTCAGGATGCCCAATTTCTGCTGATACTGACTGGTCAGATCCGCCAGCTTTTCGCTAAGCTTCTGCAGACCTTCGCTTTCCAGAACCGGACCGAGGCTCGACCCGCGGCCTTTTTCTATCTGATCGACCACCCGCCCCGCATCAAGACGCTCCTGGATTGCAGTGGCCAGGGCGGTGTTCAGGGCTTCGATGTTGGAGCCGATCAGCGATTTGTCATCGCCGGTAACCGTGATGCCGGCATCTTTTGCATAGGTGACCAGTTCCTCTTCGGAGGTCTGCAGCTTTTGCTTCACCTGCAAAACCTGTTCCTGGATGAACTGCCGTGCCAGATCAGAGGTCTCGCTGGTCTGATCGAGACGTTGATCGATAAAGCTCTGCGCGACCTGATTGGCAACGTCGCTTGCATATTTCGGCTTTTGATCGACGAAGGTGATCGATAGCAGGCTCGTATTGGTGACCAGATTGACCGTCAGATCTTCCTGGATGCGCTTGATCGCAATTGCCTCGCGCTCTTCAGGCGTTTTCTCCTCAATGGAGGGTGACTTGGACATCCCGAACGCACGGTAGACAATATTGCTCGGGGAAAAGCTCGGCGTCGGAAACAGAAAATCCGGTTTTTCGCTAAGCCCAAGCTGGAACACCACGCGCTGAGCCAATGCCCGGCTCTTCAGCTTCTCCCGAGCGGTCAGGAAGGCCCGGACGTCGCTGTTTTCGGAAACGACCTCAATGTCCTGAAACACTTTCGCCGAAGGCACCAGAACTTCGAGCTGCGTCGTCGCCAGGTATTTTGGTGTCTGCATCATCGTCACGATGACGCCGGCAACGAGCCCGGCCGCCGCCATCGTGACGATCAGCCAGCGATACTGGACGATGTATAAAAGCAGCTTGAGCGGGTTGAACCCCTCATCCTGGCCCGCATAGTCGCGACCATAGGGACCGTAGTTTTGCGGCACGTCGTAATAGGAGTCCGCGGACAGGGCCTGGCCATGTCCGGGTCCGGCAAGTTGGGGCTGCCTGTTGCGATCGAGCATGCGCGAGGTGATCCTGGGGTTGTCCGTGTCTACGGAATGACCGCAATGCGGGCAGCGCTGGAGGCGAGGCCCAGCGCATCCTTCAAATTGTTCATCGCAATTTTCGACTTCGAAGCAAAAACGACGACCACGTCGCCGCCATAGATGCGCGGGTTGCGGTTCTTGCCGGCGCGGATTTCCTCGACATTGTAATTTGCGACCAGCTTGTTTTGGCCGACATTGCGATAGACGAAGACCTTGCCGGCATCACCGACCGGATTGAACCCTCCGGCAAGGGCGATCGCGTCGAGCAAGGAAGCGCTGCTGGACACCGGATAAATGCCGGCCTTGTTGACTTCACCATCGACCGTGATGCGCTGGCCAATCGACTCCTTGACGAAAATCGTCACGTCAGGCGACTGCAAATACTTTTCACCGTAGGCAGTCTCGATTTCCTTCTCGAGCTGACGAACGGTCTTGCCGGCTGCAGTCATGGTTCCAATCAGCGGAAGCGAAATCTGCCCGCCCGCGTCGACCTGAACTGTTCTGTTCAAATTATCGACCTGAAACACACTGACCTCGAGCACATCGTTGGCAGACAGAGGCTGCTCGCTGCCGTTCTGGGTATTCTGCGGCGGCGGGAGATCCTTGACCACCTGCAGCGTACCACCGCCAGAGAGCGCCGATGAAGACGCCGTCGGCTGCAGCGCATCGACAGAACTGGTGGAGGACGTCGATGTCGACGAAGTGCTTGCGCAGGCAGATATTGCTAGCGATGCGAGCAAAGCGGGCACGGTGCCCGCATGACTTCTTGCGAGATCGAAAATGCCCATCAAAGAGCCCCGCTCTTAAACAACCGGCCCAATCCGCCAAACCGCCCCGCACTGCTGCCCCCCGATTTTCTCGGGCTTTGCTTTCCGATGGGCACGAGCGGCCGATTTTGCAATATCGCGTCCGGGCGTTTCACTGCCATGTTGTAAGCCTCATCTTCCCCACACCGGTTCGCGATGGCGACAACCGCCTGCGAAAGCCCTGGCCGCCGCCGGCTGGCGCCGTGGGTGTCGGAGGCGACAATATCCACCCTGCCCTCATCCAGCAGCTTCTCCGAGTAGTAGAGCGCCGTACGTCCAAAGGCCCCCGTCACAGAATCAGCCGTGAGCTGAATAAGGCAGCCTAGCGTATTCAACCTCTCGATGACGTCGTAATTCGCCTTGATCCAGGTCAACCGCTCTGGATGAGTGAGGATCGGCACGAAGCCGGCCCCTATGAGACGGGCGGCGAAGTCTTCGAGCCGCGGAGGCAAAATGTGATGTGGCGGTTCGAACAGGAAATAGCGGGATCCGTTCAGAGTCGGCACCGTACCAAGCCTCAATCGATCGGGGAGATCAGGTGCGAGATGAACATCAGCGCCAACATATAGGGTAAGCGGTATGGCAGCGCGATGAAGCTCCAGTTCTAACGCCTGAACAGCCCCGGCAATCTTTGGCGTGGCGTTCTCATAAACCCCAGGCATTACATGCGGCGTACATGCCATATGCGTTGTACCGTCGGCCACTGCCAGCCGTGCCATCTCCAGCGACATGGCCAAGTCAGGAGAACCGTCATCGAGACCGGGCAGGATATGTGAATGCAGGTCGATCATTGGCGTTTCTGGTTGAGAGGAGGCAAAGCTTCGCCTCGACAAAATAGAAACGCGTCACCCGCATGAAGGCGAATGACGCATTTGACAAATTTACGCAAAACAGCGGGGGTCGTATCCCGCCTATCGGCTGACCGCGTCGTCGTCATCCTGCAGGCCGATAATAAGGGCGGCGGCACCACCGACGGCGGCGCCGCCCAAGAGAACCGGCAGCATGCCAGGTTCTGAGTTGGCGGGTACGATCGTCGCAGACGGTGTCTCAAGCGAAACGCACATGCCGCCTTCGATAGGGTCGACCTTGACGGTGGCATTGGCTGGAATATCGAGCGCGCAATTGGCTCCGATAGCCAGCGAAGCAGACGCCTGCGCCCCGGTCATGATGCGCGCGCCCGCATACACCGGCGCCTCGGCATCCACCCCTGCATAGCCGCCGGCCTGGGACATCTGGACATCACCCCGGACCTGCGTAAGACGACCTATCGCGTCTGCGGACGCCGGCACGGGCGCAAGACAGGAACAGGTTTGCTGAGCCACAGCCTCGGGCGCGGCGAACAGGGCGCCCCCTGCGACGAATGCAACAAAAGCAAAAGCAACCCCGAACCGATGGCAACTCATCATTTTACCCCACCAAAACCTGTAACTCGCCCTGTTGGTACAAATTACAGCCCGCCCCGCCCCAAGCAATAGAACAATATGGTTAACAAACCCAATAAACCAGCCAGCCCGCCTATCCAGACCTTTCTCTACAGCGGCCGATGCCGCCATATCTTCGTCAGCGGCTGACGCCGTTGTCGTCATCCTGCGTCGCCGCGAGCACGCCAGACGTCAAAAGCGCCCCGGCGAAAATCGCCTCCGGCGGACCGAACCCGGCGCCGCCGCCGGAGGGCTGAATAGCAGCCGTCTGCTCAGAGCCGACAAGCTTGAGGCAAATGTTGTTGCCAAGGCGGGAAACGTCGAGGCTCGAATTGACCGAAACCTCCAGATTGCAGCCGCCGACCAGAACGGAGGCCGCGCCGTTGGCGCCAACCACCACACGGCTGCCGAAATCGAGCGCGCTTCCAACCTTGGCAGCGCCATAGCCCGCCGTCTGCGACACCATCACATCACCGGTGGCGGAACGGATGGATCCGATCGGGTTTGCCGAACCTTGATAGGGTGTCGCGCAGCTGCACGAAGCATCCTGGGCAAACGATGAAGCTGAACCAAACCCGATTGACACGACAAATACGGCAAGCGCAGTTTTAACCACAAGGCTCATCAGTCTTCGATCCCTTCTTGCTGCACCACTTCAGACGCACCCAGTCGCAGGCATTGCATCAGCGCGTACCAGTTTTTGGCCACAATTCCAACCTGTTTCGCGCGCGCGAGGCGATTTAAGCTGACGCGTGTCTGTCCAAGCACAGTACTTTAGCCAGATCGCATTAATAGTTTTCGACTACCTGTCACAGGTTTCTTACTATCGGGCAAAAATTTGAGGTCTCCTTTCCGCGGTGACTGGCTCGATGAGCTTTGACCAAGCTGAGCGCGCCAAACCTTTCGCCAACCAACCTAATATATTGAATTATCGATACATTTTTCGGTAGATATTCCTTGATGGCAGCCGCGCGATTCGACCATTGGTCGTGCTGACAGCATGTAATTCGAGATCGGCTCGATACCAATCGCGGCCAACGGGGTAGGCGGCCGGCTCCGCTACCCATTCCTGCTCTCCCGCCATAGAGATCTGCTCCATGCCTCAACCGCGATCCAACTCACCAAGTCGACGTGCCTCAGACTTGGCGCCTTTACCGCCTATTTTGGCCGTACCACGTTCCCTTGCCGGTTCCATGTTGGGCCAGATGGTTCGCTTCGACCAGAATTGCCAAGTGTTTTTTGACGGTGTTTCGGTTTGCACCTGTCAGGTTGACGATCTCGCTGATGGTTATGCGCCCACGCTCATTGATGGCCTCAACGATTTGCAGAGAGAGTTCCGGCAACGTGCCGAGCACAAGACGTTCCCGCTCGATTTTTTTCTCCAATCTCCGCTTTTGCTGCTGCAGAGCGCGCAGGAAATACACAGCCCATGGTTGCCAATTGGGGTTCGGGCTGCGGATCGTCTTCTGAGTCTGGCGTAGCGCCAGATAGTAGCCTTCCTTGCTGTTCTCAATCACGCTTTCGAGGGAAGAGTAAGGCACATACGCATATCCGCTGCGCATCAGCAGGAGCGTCGTCAGAACGCGTGACAGCCTTCCATTCCCGTCCTGGAATGGGTGTATCTCCAGAAACACCACCGTGAAGATTGCGACGACGAGCAGAGGGTGCAGGCTTTGCTCGTTGAGTGTGTCGCGTGTCCACTCGACAAGCTCTTTCATCCGCTTCGGCGTATCGAAAGGCGTCGCCGTTTCGAAGATGACGCCGATCTCTTTTCCGTCGGCATCGAACGCACTGACATTATTGGGGAGTGTCTTATATGCACCGCGGTGGCGTTCATCCTTGTTGCTGAACGCCAGCAGGTCACGGTGTAGTTGTGTCAGGTGGTTTTCGGTCAGATCTATCGCATCGAAATGCGCGAAGATCATTTCCATGACCTGCGCATATCCGGCGACTTCCTGCTCGTCTCGGGACTCAAAGAATTTGATGTCGAGGTTGGCGAGCAGCCGCTCCACTTCGCCGTCAGTAAGCCTGCTTCCTTCGATACGGGTAGAAGAGCCGATGCTCTCGATGGTCGCAACGCGGCGCAGAGCCGATAGGCGTTCCGGAGCGAGCGCGCCCAGCGCTCGCCAAGCTCCTTTGAATTCGTCGATCTCCGAGACCAGAGCAAGGATCTCGGTGGTAATTTGCAGAGAGTCTATCTTCAGGGTCATACCCACAAATATACCCAAAAATACCCGAAAATTCAAGAACCGGCATACCCAATAAAGGGCCCATAAATACCCAAATGCGGGCAGCCGGCCAGCTTAAGAACCAGACCCACTCACTTCGCCGTAAGAGTCTCCGGTCTGTACTGGCGACCTGCTCAGCAAGGTTTGTACGTTGCGCCGGCCTGAACCGGCTGGCCGCAGAGAATTCCGCCCCGCGTAAGTATGGTGGCCAAATCTTCGCCCTCAGCCGTCAGGCACTGCACAACAAGGGTATCGCCAACCCTGGAAGCGATCTTGCCGTCGCAAGGTGTTCCGGAACCGACAGGTTTGCAGGCCAGGACGAGCCCCTGGTAGTCTCGGCGCGCCGCTTCCGTCACCAGGAGGCGCATGGCCTGAGGCCTGGAAAACGCCGCCCCGCACAGCAGGATCTTGCGACCGCCGACACGCAGATCATCGACCGATGGAATGGCGAGCTTGCCGCCAAACGGCTTGAGCTCGGCTACCGGCTTCGCGGGGGACGGGCCGCCCCTCTGCATCACGATGATGCCCAGAAAGCCAACACCAAACAAAACTGCCACGACGGCAAGCAACGCTATGCTCCTGACTGACAAAACCATCCTCCCTCCGACCCTGAGCGGCCGGTCCGCTCATTTCGTCGCAAGGGCGCTCAGTCTTTCTATCTGCTGCATGTACTTCTCGATGACGATCGTTTCCGAAAACTGCCGCTCGACCTTGTTTCTGCTCTGGGCTCCCATCCTGTCCCTGGACGAGTCGTCCAGCCGCGCAAACTCGACCATCTTGCTCGCAAGGTCATCAGGGTCCCTCACCTTGCATAGGAAGCCATTGACCGCGTGGTCCACCACTTCCCTGCATCCTGGCACGTCGGTTGCGATCAGCGGCTTGCCCATCGCAGCCGCCTCGAGCAGCGAGCGCGGCGTTCCCTCCCTGTAGGAGGGCAACACGATACAATCGGCGGCACGCATGAAAGGCCGCACATCGTCGGTGGAGCCGAGATATTCGACCAATCCCTCGCCAACCCATTTTTCCACGTGTTCGCGGCTGACCGCAGTCCGGTTTTCGACATCAAGAAAGCCGAGTAGCTGGAAACGCACTCCGGGCACCTCACGGCAAACCCGACGGGCCGCCGTGATGAACTCGCCGACACCCTTGTCCCAGAGAAGCCGGGCCACGAGAAGAAAGATGATGGCGCCAGACCCGGTGCGCGCTTCGGGCGAAGGGGCAAAACGCACGAGGTCGATGCCGGAGCCAGGCAAAAGCGCGGTTCGATCCTTGCGAACCAGGCGTTCGTCGACGAACAGCATCCGGTCATCGTCATTCTGGAAGAAAACCATTTTGGAACGGGCCAATGCCACCCGGTACAAGGCCTTGGCAATCCTGAGCAGCAGACCACCGCGGACGAACGCTGTCCCCAATCCCGAGATGTTGTTGATGACGGGAATGCCGTTCAGATTGGCCGCGATGGAGCCGAACACATTGGGCTTGATCGTGAAGCCGACAAACACCAGCGGTCTCTCGCGCCGCAAGAGACGCCAGTAGCGCCACAGAAGGACCAAATCCCGCAACGGTGACGTGCCGGAATTGTCCATGTCGAGTTCGACATAGCGGCAGCCCATGGCCGCAATCAGCGGAGAATACTCGTCTCTCGGCGCGACGACGACCACGTCATAGCCGCGGCTCCGCAGCGCCTCGATCAGTCCCTTGCGAAAATTGACGACATTCCAGGATGTGTTTATCGAGACGACTATCTTGTTGCGAGCAACGGCCGTCATCGCTGCCCACCCGGATATGACAACGGCGCTCTCAACAGCATATCCGCAAACCGATTCGGCGATCTTTCCGACAAGGTCTTTCCGTACAAGGCCGACCGATCACCGCCTTGAATGACCTTCAGCAGTGCTTCCGCAATTTCCGACGCGCCAAAGCCGGCTGAAATCTCCAGGCCCGACAGCATGTCCAGATCTCCCGCACAGGGGGTGGTGACGATGCCGGGAATCCGGCAAGCCATCATTTCCAGAAGGACGTTGGGAAATCCCTCCGTCGCCGACGTGAGCATGCCGGCACGCGCTGCGCGAAACAGCGGAAACGGGTTGTCTCTCTGGCCGAGCAGATTTACTCGCGAGGTCAGATCAAGCTTGCCGGCGCGGGCTCTCAACTCCGCTTCCATGGGGCCAGAGCCAACCATGGTCAGCTCATAATCCTCGCCGGTCCTTCGTCTGACTTCGGCCAGCACATCAACCGCGATCATCGGACGCTTCACATCAATCAGCCGGCCGCACCAGACTATTTGCGGACGGCGGGAAAGTATCTCGGCGTCGTGCCCGGACAATGCTTCCATGGACATTTTGACGATGAGATCTTCGTCGACCGGGTTGGGCAAAGTACACAGCTTGGCGATTGCTCGCCGGGGCAATACGTCACGCAGGCGTTCATTCATATAGCTCGTTTGCGCGACTATCATGTCCTGGCTGCCATAGGCAGCGTAGAGCGCCTTGTAAGCGAGCGCGCGAGGACCCTTGAAGCGATCCAGAAGTACCGTGGACTCGCGGGCGACCAGCCTATGGCTGCGGAGAAGTCCAACGCTTCGGGCGGCAGCCAGAAACGAGTTTACCCGTGCGTGGCTCGAGAACACCAAATCGTACCGACGCCGGATCAGCCGCGGGGCGAGCAAAAACTCGCTCATGGCCTTGCCGCCGCCAAAGCCGTAGCTGCACCGAATTCCGTCCTGGTGTGATCCAGCGGCCTCGCCCGCCGCCTGGCTACCCAAGAAGCCGATTTCGACGTCCCAGTCGGGTCGCCTCGCGAGTGCGCGCGCAACAAGTTTCAGGATGGTTTCGGCACCGCCTCTTCTGTCGAGCGGAATGGCGATCAGCGCGAGCTTCCTTTTCATGGGCCGCGGGAACTCACTGTTTTCGCCGAAAGACATAGGCGTAGGTTTCAGCGGCATCCTTGCGGAGGAACAGAGCCGAAACGCCTAACCAGATGCGCCAGGCAAGAAAGGCCGGCACGAAAAAATAGAAGTAGGAGCTTTTCCAGAACAGACGGCGCTCGATAAGTTCCAGGTCGTTCCGTTTTGCGATTGTTTCGACGTCACTGGGCAAGCACTTGTCGTAGAAGGCCGGAAACCCGTCATGACCCATGCCCTTTTCAGGATAGATCGCAAAAAGCAGCCGTCGCTTCATCCCCTCCGGCAGGACCCGATTCAATCTGGCAAAAACGGCGTTGCGCGAGGGCGAGAAAATGGCAACCATGCCTCCCGGTTTCACGCAACTGGCAATGCCGCGCAGGGCGCCCTCGCCATCACGGACGTGCTCGAGCGTTGCTTGGCAAATGACGACGTCGGCATCGCCCCTCCCCCTAAACGAGGTAAGGTCCGCTTCAATCTCCTCGTCGTATATTCCGCGTGGCGCTTTCGACAACTCTTCCGCGTCGAGGTCGAGCCCAACGACAAAAAGCCCCAGGCGCCGCTTCTCCGAAAGACTGACGAACGGCCTGGCACCCCCGCCAAGATCGTAAACCCGAGCGTTTGAGGTAAGTAAGGGAGGTGCTATCTCCGTCGCAAAGGTCCGGTTGCCGTCAATGCGAAGGCGCCGCGGCAGAGCACTGTCCAGGAACTCGGAAATGGCCACATTCGTGCGAACAAACTTTCGCAATATCGACACTGCTTCACCACCGGTTTCGTTTGGCGATCTGGGCCCACTCGGATTTGACATCCGCGCTATATCCTGTGGAAGACGTAGAGCCGCGTATGATGCGAAAATGGGCCGAGCAACCGGTCCGCAGCAGCACGCAAACCTCTCAGGATTCCATTCTTGCTGTCGTACCAGGCCTGCATCGGCTTGGAGAAAAATGTCTCGTCCTTCAGCCCCTTGAAGCCTCCCCTCGGCTGTGATCCCAGAAGCTTGAAGCCGTGCTGTTCGAAACTGGAAACAATCGAAGACGGCTCAAGAACGAACTGGTAAAATCCGGCCTGTTCACCTGGAAACCTGGGATAGAGGCCCATTCTGATCTTCAGCCGTCGGAGAGGAGAAATGCTCGGCACTGTCACGAAGGCAACTCCTCCTGACCGGATGATGCGCTTCATCTCCAATGCGATCTCATCGTAACCGTCGAAGAAGTGCTCGATCACCCCCAGAGACCACACCCCATCGAAGAATTCGTCCGCGAAGCCCGTTGCTCGAACATCCCCCACGGTCACTTGCAAATGGGGCGCGGCACGATTCACCATCCCCACGGTCTTCTGCGCGAAGTCGATCCCGTAGGCGGAAAAGCCTGCCTGGTCGAGGCCATGGACCGTATTGGCCAAGCCACATCCAGCGTCCAGGATCTTGGCCGATCCGGTCAGGTATCGCTTGGTGGTTTCAACGACAAAGCGATCCGGCCTCAAGACAATCCCTTCGGCCCAGTGAGAATCCCAATAGTCGTCATCAGCCACCGTGCCGACATGGACGATGCGCCTGTTTTTCTCGTCGTAGAATGCTTTCTTCTCATTCATTTCTGGCATCCGGACCGACCACCAAAACGGTGCGCTGTTTCGCACCAGGCCCTTGATCTGCAATCACATTCCTCAATGCGAAAAAGGAACAGCCAGCGGCAACGACATATCCGAACAAAAATGCCATTTCACTGCCAAGAGGCACCCGCCACCAAAGGCCCAATGCCGCCAGACAACAGCAAGCCAACGCCCCTATCGCGTAGGAATAGGTCAACGTCATCGCTTTGCTCGACCGAAGCGCAAACGGATCGATGATCACTTTTTTCGTCCTGTTGACCAGAACAGCACAAGAAACGATCCCGAACACCACAGGATCAAAAGACTTCCCCAGCCATCCGGATGCATGGCCCGAGAAAAACAGGCCAACTATTCCGACCGCGGCCACGGTCGCAAAAATGAGTGCGATGGCCGCTCCCTCGAACAGTCCGCGCCGAAACTCCCTGACGTTTCCATTTGCGGCACTGAGAAACGCCCTTGGCACAAATACAAAGCTGGCCGCATTCATGAAGAAGCCGACGGACCGTTGTGAAAGATCGACGCAAAACGAGAAGACACCGAGATGGGTCTCGGAGCCAAGCAACAAAACAATGTATCGAATGCCGACAAACACGCCGCTCTCGGCCAGATTGCTCAACACAAATCCCCAGCCTGTAACCAGAGACCCGGCAAGATAGGAAAAGCCAGGCCGTCTCAGATTCATAGGTCCCAGGAAGGCAAATGAAATCAGCGCTCCGACGAAATAGCTGAGCGAAAAGGCTGCAAGAGCCGAGCCTACTTTCGGATCGCCGACAAGCAGGATTATGGCTCCTGCCTGGTATGCGACGGCCTGGCCAATCGCCGACCAACCGTACGCCCACAAACGCAGTTGTGACCTCAAAATCTCTTGAAGTGCGGTGTGCAAGCCGAAAGAAACGATGATGGTCGCGGCAACGGCATTGCCAAATCCCAGCCACGTCATTGCCAGTCCAGCCAGGACGACAAACAACGCCACAACTGCCAGCACGGTCAAAATGGACGATACGTACTCTCTACCCATTCCCGCGGCATGCATTTTTGCGGAAACCGGCATTATCGAATAGGTCGCGACTCCAAAAACAAGTGTCGAAATAAATGAAACTGTCGCAATCGTCGTGCTGAAAATACCGTACTGTCCAGTCTCCAGATGGCTGCCGATGTACAGCAACGTCGCTATGTTCAGAAGACCAGGAACAATTCGTATTACGATGGCTTCCACCAACTTCCACAAGCTGGCTTCTTTCATGAAGTCACCCGCACGAATGACCTCTTGAGCAAGAACGGGAAACTCAAGACACCAAAGCTCAAACAGGCAAGAACCGCCTTGCCCAGGAACCGAACCGACCGATATCGTCCTAGCCAGAACGCCTTGATGTAGTTCAAGTTCAGCAACAACATCGGGTATGCATTTTGTCGCTGAAGAAGCCGAATCCTTGCCGTCATCCCCTCCGGCAAATATCGTTTTCGTCCAATCTCGACATTGACACAGATAACGTCGTATTCGATCGCCAATCTGGACCAGAGAAGAGATGTTGGAACGCGGCGGAACCGCCCCGCTGGGGGCACGGCAACCTGTTTAAGCAAAGGAGTTTTGATGACCTCCTTCTTGTCGCCGACCACCCGTTCGTCGGCCCGCATCTTTATCAGGTTTGTCCGTTCCGACGGAAACGGCTCTGCTGCGGTCTCTGGGTGGCCAAGAGCCATCGAGAACACAAAACCCGCAATCTTCTCATCGACACCTCTCTGCGAGAGATGCTCACAGACTTCCGGCAAGCGATCGGTGAAGAGATCGTCGTCATCATCGAAGACCATGCAATAGTCGCCAGTGGCGGAAGCAATCGCCGAAAACATCGCACGGCCTCTGCCGTCATTCGGGCCGGTGGTGACCACCAAACTGGCATCGCGAGACGCGATTTCCGCAAGCGCTTCGTTCGTTCCGTCGGTCGAACCGTCGACATGGACGCATATCTGCAACGGATAGTCCGTACGCAACAGTTGCTGAACCAGCGCCGCAACGCGATCCCGCCGATTGAACGTGGGGATGCAGACGCTCAGTAGCGCCTGGGACTGCAATGGATTGCAGACTGCCTGTTTGCGAGCCGTATCGATTCCATCTGCTCCTGGTTACGTGATCATGGAACAGCGCGGATCAGCCGGGAAACGCCGAACCCTATCCCCGCCCGAAATACGCCTTGTACCACTCGACGAACCGCCCCACCCCTTCGGTCACAGTCGTCGTCGGGCGGTAGCCGACCGCCTGCTCCAGTGCCGAGGTGTCGGCGAAGGTATCGGGCACGTCGCCGGGCTGCAGCGGCAAGAGTTCGACGATGGCTTTGCGGCCCAGCGCGTTTTCCAGCGCCTCGACATAGGCAGTCAGCTTCACCGGGTTGTTGTTGCCGATGTTGAAGAGGCGCCAGGGGGCGCTGCTTGTGGCCGGATCGGGACGGCTGGAGTCCCAGGCGGCATTGCCCGTGGCCGGGCTGTCGCTGGCGCGGATCACGCCTTCGGCGATGTCATCGACATAGGTGAAGTCGCGCGTGTGGTTGCCGTTGTTGAACAGCTTGATCGGCTCACCGGCAAGGATGTTTTTGGTGAACAGGAACAGCGCCATGTCCGGGCGCCCCCAGGGACCATACACCGTGAAGAAGCGAAGACCGGTCGTCGGCAATCGGAACAGATGGCTGTAGCTGTGCGCCATCAGCTCGTTGGCGCGCTTGGTCGCGGCGTAGAACTGCAGCGGATGGTCGGCCGGACGATGCTCGGAAAACGGCATGTCGGTGTTGGCACCGTAGACACTGGATGTACTGGCATAGGTCAGGTGCGCGACGGCGCTGTTGCGGCAGGCCTCCAGCATGTTGGTGTAGGCGATGATGTTGCTTTCGACATAGGCATGCGGGTTTTCCAGGCTGTAGCGAACCCCGGCCTGGGCGGCGAGATGGATCACCCGGTCGAATGCATGGTCGGCAAAGCAGGCGTCGACCACGCTCTTGTCGGCGAGATTGCCGCGGATGAAATGATAGCCGGCATTGGTCTTGCGGCTCGCCTCGTCCAGAAGCCGCAGCCTCGCCTCCTTGATCTCCGGATCGTAATAGTCGTTGACGTTGTCGATGCCGACGACCTCGTCACCGCGCTCCAGCAGCCGCTTCGCTACGTGATATCCTATGAAGCCGGCCGCGCCGGTGACCAGAACCTTCATCAGAAACGCCCATCCGTGACATGCCTGGGGAACAGACCCTTGATGTCGTAGATGACGCCCGGGGTCTTGCAAAGCGCCATCAGGCCGTCGACGCCTAACGCGCGGAACTGCCTGTGGCCGACGGCCACGATAACGCCGTCATAACGCATGTCGGGAATGTCCTTCATGCTGGCTACGCCGAAGGCACGCGCGCATTCCTGCGCGTCGACCCAGGGGTCCCATATGTCGATGCCGGCGTTGTATTCCTTCAGTTGGGCAACGATATCGGCGACCTTGGAATTCCTCAGGTCCGGACAATTTTCCTTGAAGGCCGCGCCCATCACCAGAATCCGGCTGCCAACGACAGGTATTCCCTTGCGCATCATCAGGCGGGCCGTCTGATCCGCCGCGTGCCGACCCATGCCGTCATTGATACGGCGGCCAGCAAGAATCACCTCCGGATGATAGCCGAGTTCCTGGGCCTTGTGGGTGAGATAGTAGGGATCGACGCCGATGCAGTGGCCGCCGACGAGACCAGGCGTGAAGCGCAGGAAATTCCATTTGGTGCCGGCGGCTTCCAGCACTTCGGACGTGTCGATGCCGAGCTTGCCGAAGATAAGCGACAGCTCGTTCATCAGCGCGATGTTGAGGTCGCGCTGAGTGTTCTCGATGACCTTGGCCGCTTCGGCTACCGCAATGCTCGAGGTACGGTGTGTGCCTGCCGGCACGATCGAGGCATAGAGCGCATCGATACCTTCGGCCGCTTCCGGCGTCGAGCCGCTGGTGACCTTGACGATCGTTTGCAACCGATGCTCGCGGTCGCCCGGATTGATGCGCTCGGGACTGTAGCCGAGGAAGAACCCCTCATTGTAGCGCAGGCCCGAATGCTTCTCGATCAGCGGCGCGCACACCTCTTCCGTGCAGCCGGGGTAGACCGTCGATTCGAAGATCACCACCGCGCCTGGCGAGATGACCTCGCCGACCAAAGTCGATGCCATGATCAACGGTTTCAGATCCGGACGGTTGGCCCTGTCGATCGGCGTCGGAACCGTGACGATGAAAATCCCGCAATCGCGCAGATCGGCCTTGTCGGTGGTGAATGTCAGCCGCGACGCAGCACTGATCTCATCGCTGCTGGCTTCCAGCGTATGGTCGTCGCCACGCCTCAGCGCGTCCACCCTCGACTGGTCGATGTCGAAACCGACGACATCCCTGCCGGCGCCGAAGGCGACCGCCAGCGGCAGGCCGACATAGCCAAGCCCGATGATCGCTATTTTCCTGGAGGCGAGATCCATCTGCTTCCTGCGCTTGCTATTCCAGAGCCATGCTTCGCATTGGTTATCTCGCACCAAAGCCGGTAAGCATCGTTTTCAGCGTCTTGAGAGTTATTAAAACGTCCAGCCAAGGCGAAAAGTTCTTTATGTAATAGAAATCATAGTGCAATTTTTCCATAACGTCATCGACGGCAGCCACATGCCCCTGATTTACTTGTGCCCACCCACTTATGCCCGGCCTGACGATATGCCTGTAGCGGTAGAATGGCAGCTCAGCCTCGTACCACTGCGACAGCACGACAGCTTCCGGCCGCGGTCCGATCCAACTCATTTCGCCACGCAGGATGTTGATGACCTGCGGCAGTTCGTCGATCCTGGATTTTCGCAGGAAACGCCCGACTCTGGTGATGCGGTCATCGTCGTGCCTGGTGATCGCCCTTTCCTTGTCGCTGCCGGCGCCAGAGTGCTGGCGCATCGAGCGAAACTTGTAGACCGTGCAGATCTTGCCCCGGTAGCCCATGCGTTGCTGGCGAAACAGCGCAGGACCATCGGAATCCAGCCGGATCAGCAGCGCTATTAACGCCAGAACGGGGGAAAGAACGATGATCAAGACAAGTGCCGAGACCCAGTCGACCGCCTGCTTGATCTTTAGATAGGCCTGGTTCGGATTGAGCGAACCAAGCGTGTTTTCCGACAGGTGCTCGATCTCGACCCGACCGGTCAGCGACTCTCTGACCTGCTTGACGTGGTATACGGGCGTTCCCGAAAGGGCCCGATCCGCGATGTATCGTTCCCATTCCGCGCCAAGATCGGCACGCAGATCAACGACCACGCCGCTGGCTCTTTCGATTATCGTACTGGTCGACTTGATCCAAAACCAATGCACACCCGGTAACGTCTTGAGGCGCTCGACATCTCCGCCGGGAATCACCACGAGCCGGTACGGATCGAGACGCCGGGTCAACAGGCTCAGGCCGAAGTACCAGAACGTGGACTGCGTGAAACTGGCGGCAGCCTGAAACCGGCTGTACTCGAACCGAAAAAAGAAGATGGTCAGGAAAACAGCCCCGTAGGACAGGGCAAATGTCGGCAAGATGTAACTTGCCGCGGCCACGCCCGGGAAATTTCCGATGCGGCGATAAGACAAGAAGCCCACAAGGTGCGCGATGACCGCAGCGGCTACTGTTACCTGAAGATTGGCCGAATAGATGAATTCAGGATTGAAGACAATCCGGATGATCGCCGGCGCAAAAATCGCGAATGTCAGTCCGCCAAGCAGTTGAAACCGAATCCTGAACAGGAAGTGCCGGCTTCCGACAATAGTCGACGCTGCGACATTCAACGTCTTCCCCCCTTCCCCGAAGCTGCCGTATCGGCGACAGACCAGCGCGATAGTGCATCTGACCTGATCGTTCACAACAACGAATCGGACGTCTCGCCCCCCCGGCGATTCGATACAGTCGAAGACCAAGAGCTACGACAGCGCGGTCGCGCCAGCAAGCATCTATTTCTCAGATCAACAGTTCGGGAAATTGAAAAGCCTGGGCTAATAAAGCGACTTAATGATCATTACTGAAGATGTCGCAGCGTCTAGGGCGATATAACCGACAATCTATCGAGGTTGGCGGACATCAGACCGGAAATCCGCCAGTGACGCCGCTCCGGCCAGTGGCTTGATTGCCCCTGGCCGTTTCTTCGATCGCGCGCTTCATCCGCGCTTCAGCAGCGTCCAGACGGCCGGCACCAGGCTTGCCGCGAGCGCCACCTTGATCAGGTCGCCGACGATGAACGGCACGACGCCGAACTGCCACGACTTTTCCGGACCGATGAGCAGCGCCAGCCAGGCAAAGCCCATTGCCATCATGACGACTTCGCCAACCAGCATGGCGTTGAAAAGCTTGATTGGATGGCGGTCCCAGCCGCGATCCGCCGCCCAGCCGACAATTGCCGCCATGACCACGAAGCCGGCGAGATAGCCGCCGGTCGAGCCGAGCATGTAGGCAATGCCGAGACCCTTTTCAGGCGTGCTCTGGAAGACGGGGAAGCCCATGGCGCCCTCGGCCATGTAGAGCAGCAGGGTGGCGACGCCGAGACGCATGCCGAAGGCGGCGGCGATCAGCAGCACGGCCAGCGTCTGCATCGAAATGTCGACCGGCCCGAGCATTACCTTGGTCTTGGCCGACAGTGTCAGCACAAGCGTTCCGGCGATGGCCAGGAAAAGCTGCGTTGCCAGCCGCGCCGCGCCGTTTTGCGGCAGAGCCAGAGAAACAAGCGGACGCATCGTAGTTGCAATTGCCATGGTATTTCCCCAATCCGATTGCCGCACTCCGATGTTCGCGGCCTCACATCCTCCTATATTGGCTTGCGTGTTGTGCGGCAATCGGTTTTGCCGTTTCCCGAAACAAGGCACCGATGCATGGCACTGAAATTCGATACCGGCTTCGACCCCTTCTATGGCCAGGGGGTGAATGTCGCGCCCGATGTCCAGCGCATCACGGCCCGCAATCCAAGCCCCTTCACCTTTCACGGCACCAACAGCTACGTTGTTGGCCGCGATACGCTGGCGGTGATCGATCCGGGGCCGGAGGACGAGGCGCATCTGCGGACCCTGATCGAGGTGATCGCCGGCCGGCCGGTCAGCCATATCTTCGTCAGCCACACGCATCGCGACCACTCCCCGCTGGCGGCCCGGCTGAAAGAGCGCACCGGCGCCCTCGTGCTGGCAGAGGGGCCGCACCGGCCGGCAAGAGCCCTGCATATCGGCGAGACCAATGCGCTCGATGCCAGTGCCGACACGGCTTTCATCCCTGATGTCGCCCTGCCCGACGGCGAGGTGGTCGACGGCGACGGCTGGTCGATCAGGACGGTTCTGACCCCGGGCCACACCGCCAATCATGCGGCGTTCGCGCTGCAGGGAACCGGCATCCTGTTTTCGGCCGATCATGTCATGGCCTGGGCAACCTCCATCGTCGCCCCGCCGGACGGGGCGATGGCCGACTACATGGCCTCGCTGGACCGCTTGATCGAACGCGGGGACCGCTTGCTGTTGCCAGGACATGGCGGGCCGGTGACAGCACCGCGCGCTTTCATGCGCGGGTTGAAGACGCATCGCAAGATGCGCGAGCGCGCCATTCTGGAGCGGGTCAAAGAGGGGGACCGGACGATCGTGGACATGGTCAAGGCGATCTACAGGGACACCGACCCGCGGCTGCATGGCGCCGCCGGATTGTCGGTGCTTGCCCATCTCGAGGATCTGACGGCGCGCGGCCTGGTCACGACAGACGGCGACCCGGCCATCACCGGTATTTTTGTGCCGGCAAGCTAAGATCGGCGCGAGCTCATCTGCGCCCTTTATACTCTAGAAGCGGCTGGAGCGCTCTGCCGGTTGGGGCGACTTCAAGCCCTGGCAAGAGCATTCAGGATCAGTTGGAAGTAGTGCCGCGGTCTCCAGCGCAACCCGCGAGGCGGTCATGGAGAGGCTCGGCAACACATGCTCCTGCAGCAATTCCTGGCGACTGCGGTCCATATAGTCGTTGAAACCCGCGGTCACGAACGCAAGCGGCACGAAACAAGCGCCTATTTCGCGCGACAGGGTCGCCTCGGGGGCGATGGAATGGTTGAGCACATCCGCGCCCATGCTTCGATAAGCCAAAGCCTCGGCTGGGGTTGTCAGTCGAGGCCCGTAACAATGGGCAGCCACCAACTGCTGCTCGATGCCATGAACCCGGCATTCGGCTGGCCAATGACGGCGGGCCGTCTCAACCAGAACCGCCGCACATCTTGGACATACGATCTGCTTGCCCGAGCAGTCAAAGCTCTGGCGGTCTGGAAGCAGTGAAAAAGGCGTCTGCGTCAGTTCGATGATATCGGCAGTCACCACCATGTCGCCGGGTTGGATCGCTTTGTTGACGGCTCCAACGGTCGAGCAGGCCAGGACTTGCTTTACACCCGCGTTCATCAACACCCAGAACGCCCGGCGATGGCAGGAATGGTCGATATGGTCGCGCGGATTGCCGTGCGAATACATGCACAACGCACGTTTCGTTCTGCCTTCCGCAGTAATCGAGGCATCGAACTCGATCAGCTTCCAGTTGTCGCTGCGGCCGAAAGGCGTTTCAAAACTAATGTCACGCCGCAAGGTGCGCACACCATCGAATTCGATATCTTCCGGGAAGGCCAGCCCCCAGTTTGCCGACCCGGTGATGATGGCCAGTCCTACCTGAGGTATGTCCGCTGCGTGATCCGCCGGATCACTGGCTATCTGATTTGTGAGCATGTTTCCAATTTCAGTCATGATTTTTGGTGTAAAGTCACGATCAAGACGACGACCACGACCATGGCGGTCCACACCGTTGAGATCGCCGCGATGGTCGGATCGATCTGATCGCGCAGAGATATGAACATGAGCTTCGGCAGCGTGCTATTTTGACCACTCGAGACGAAGATCGAAATGACGGATTCGTCGAGTGATGTCAGGAAGGCCATCAATATGGCCGACAGCAGACTGATCTGAAGCTGCGGGACAATTATGCCGCCGATGGCTCTCGCCCAGTTCGCGCCGAGGCTGCGCGCCGCCTGAACCTGGTTCCAGTCAAAGCGGGCCAGAGCGGGCAACAGCACAATGCACACGACAGGAATGGCCAACACCACATGCCCGACCAGCACGCCGAATAGCGTTCCGACCAGATGTTGCGCCGCCAGCACAAAGAAGAGACCGATCGCAAGCAGGATTCCTGGCACGATGGACGGGGTGAGCAGAATGCCCTGAATGGTAACAGCGGCCTTTCCGCCGAGCCGATTTATCGAAATGCAGGCCAGCAGCCCCAAGGGTACCGCGAGCATAGCTGTCAATGTTCCAAGAATCAGGCTCGTCCTGAGCGCGGCCATCCACGTCGCCGAACCGAAAAAATGATCGTACCAGCGCAATGAATATGCGCGCGGCGGGAACTCGAGAAGGTCGGACGCCGAAAAGGACAGCGGCACGACCACGAGCGTTGGCAGCATCAAGAACACCATCACGAGTGCGGAAAAGCCCCACAGACAGATGCGGGACAGCCTGTTGTCCGGATAGGCCTCAAGCATGGGACGCACCGTCGCGCGTCAGCAGTCGCCGTGCCGACAGGAACATCACACCGATCAGCGCCATGACAACGAGGAGCAGAATGCCCAGGACGCTCGCCGACCCCCAATCCTGAAAGGTCGATAGCGTGCGCTCGATCCGGGTGGAGAGAGGATTTACCTTGCCGCCGCCCAGCACCGCCGGCGTGATGAAGAAGCCGAGCGTATAGATGAAGACGATGATCGACCCCGAGAAGATGCCGCCGGCCGAAAGCGGCAGAATGACCGTGCGGATCGTTTGCCCGAGAGTGGCGCCCATGCTCGCCGCCGCACGAATGAGGTTGGCGTCGATATCGCGCATCGCGGCATAAACCGGCAGCAGAAAGAGCGGCAGCATGTAGTGAACCATGCCGATCAGCGTTCCCGTGAAATTGTAGACCAGCGGCAATGGCTCAGCTGTCAGGCCTGAACCCGTCAAAGTTGCGTTGATCAGGCCATCGCGCCGCAACAGCACCAGCCAGCCATAGGTGCGCACCAGAATGGAGGTCCACAATGGCAGCATGACGAAGGCCATCAGCAAATTGGCCACCCTAGGTCTGGCGCTGGCCAGGGCGAGCGCCAGGGGAGTACCGAGAAGAATGCAGATCGCCAGCGTGCCCAGGGACAATTCAAGGGTTGTGACCAGTGCCGACCATGTCAGCCCGCTCGAAAGCACCTTCTCGTAGTTGCCGACGGTGTACTCGCCCCCCGTGGTCAGGAAGGATTGCCGGATGATCCATAGGATAGGCAGTATCGCCGCCATACCGACGATGAACAGCGCAGGCAGTGAAAGCGAGAGGAAGAACCGCCGCTCGCGTCGCGCGTCTGCCGCAAGCGCGGGATTCGCCATGACGGTCACGCCCTAGCCCCTGGCATCGCGTGAACTTTTGCGGCTGGTGCAAAGGCGGTCATCGACTGGCCGGTGGCAAGCTCGGCGCAGCCGCTGGCCAGGGCTGCCGGAATGCAGACAAGAACTTCTTGCCCGCCGTCCAGCACAAGCGTCAGAAGCCAGTTCTCGCCGCGAAACACCTTGGCGCGCAGTGTTCCTTCGAGCGCGACGCCATCTCGTCCGACGAGCTTTGCATCAAGATGGAAGCTTTCCGCGCGGATCATCAGGGCTTCGGGCGATGTATCGGCGCCGTCGATTCTGCGCACGAGGCCTGGGGCTATAATGTTGGCCTCGCCTAGGAATTCCGCGACGAAGCGGGTCGATGGATGATGATAAATCCGCTGTGGCGTATCAATCTGCTGGATACGGCCGGAATCCATGACCGCGACCCTGTCAGACATAATCAGCGCTTCGCGCTGGTCATGCGTCACATAGATGGTTGTGATCCCCAAATCATCGTGCAGACGTCTGATTTCATACTGCATGGTTTCGCGCAGACTCTTGTCGAGCGCCGACAACGGCTCGTCCATCAGCATCACGCGTGGTTCGAAGACGATCGCCCGCGCCAGTGCTACCCGCTGGCGCTGTCCGCCCGATAGCGCGGCAATGTTGCGCTCCGACAGACCTTCCAGCTTGACGCGGGCCAACGCCTCAAACGCCCGCTTTCGGACCTCAGATCTCGGCGTCTTGCGCAGTACCAGCGGGTACTCGACATTCGCGAGGACGTTCATGTGGGGAAACAGGGCATAGTTCTGGAACACGATGCCGATGTCGCGCTTGTTGGGCGCCAGGCGGGTGATGTCCCGATCCCCCAACAAGAGTTTGCCGGAATCTGGCCGGACAAATCCGGCCAAGGCCATGAGCAAGGTCGTCTTGCCCGACCCCGATGGGCCTAGCAGCGTGAGGAATTCGCCAGCCTTGATGTCGAGCGAAACATCGTCCAGCGCGACGTAGGTCCCATAGGTTTTGCGAACGCTGTCGATGGTGATCGCGAGCGACTTCATCATGTGCTCCAGCCCTAGAGCCGATGTATTCGAAGCTTAGCGGCTCATCATTTCATCGAAGGCCCTCTGGGCAGCCTCGCCGTTCTTGACCCACCAATCCGCGTTCGAGAACACCGAAGTGCCGGCATTTTCAGGCGCGGTCGCAAGGGTCTTCAGACGGTCCGCGGGAATAAGGCCACCCTCATAGCCAGCAGGGTTGACCGGGCCGTAAGCGATGAAATCGGTCAGCTTGGCCACGCGCGCAGGCTGTGTCATCGCAGCTATCAGCTTCATGGCCGCTTCCTTGTTCGGCGCCCCCTTCGGCACTCCAAGACAGTCAGTGCCAATGACGGAACCCTTGAACGTGTAGTCGGCCGCGCCGCCATCTTTTTTCACTGTCTCCGCCCGACCGTTCCAGGTAACGATCAAATCCGCCTCACCGTCTTTCAGCAACTGCGCCGACTGAGCGCCCGAGGTCCACCACACCGAGACATTTGGTTTGATTGCTTCGAGCCGCTTGATGGCGCGATCCAGACCCTCCGGCGTGCCGAGCACGGGATAAATGTCCGCCGGCGCCACGCCGTCGGAGAGCAGTGCGATCTCGATCGAGTCTTGAGCATTGGCGCGCAGCGCGCGACGACCAGGAAACTTGGCAACATCCCAGAATTCCGCCCACGTCTTCGGCGGGTTCTCGCCGTATGTCTTGGTATTCCATGACATGACGGTGCCATAGGAGTCGAACGGATAGCAGTAGTCGGACTTTGCGCCATCTGGCACCGACTTTGGGTCGATAATCTTGTAGTCGAGAGGCTCCAGCAGCGATTGTGCGGCAGCCTGTGCGCCTTCCGGTGAGCCAAGGTGAATGACGTCGGTCGTGATAGCCCCCGAGGTGACCTGCATCTTCAAGGCGGCTAGGCCGTCGCTTAGGGTCTCCTCGCGGACATCGTATCCAAGCTCTTTTGCAGCAGGACCCCACATAGCTTCCTTCATGGCGTTACCATAGTCGCCACCCGCTGTCGTAATGGTGACTGTTTGAGCATGGGCGGGCAAAGCAGCCGAGATTGCAAATGCTGCTAAGGAAATGCGTAGCCAAGACATAGGTTCTCCTCCCGAAATTATGAAATGTCGCTCAAAAGCGCCGTTTCTCTTTAATCGTAACGTTACGATTGCACTCAATCTAAACCGAGTCAAGCTGCTTCCCCAAGGAGTTAGGATTGACCGGGATATCGAATCCGGTAACGTCACGGCGCTTCAGCAGGAAATTCAGCCGGCGATTTAGCAATGAAGGCGGGCGACAATGGCCAATCTAAAACAGCTCGCGGTGGAACTTTCCCTTTCGGTGACGACGGTTTCCCGCGCTCTGAAGGACGGACCAGAAGTCCATCCCTTGACCATTGCACGCGTAAAAGACGCGGCGAAACGGGCCGGTTATCTGCCAAACCATCATGGCTACGCGCTCAAAACCGGCCGAACGCTGACGTTAACGGCAGTATACCCGATGGAGACACAAGACCATCTGTCCGATCTATTGAAGCTTCCCTTGATCGAGGGCATGACGCTGGCGGCGCGGCAAGCGGGTTATAGTCTCTCCATCTATTCCACCACTCCCGATGACGATCCTGTCGAGAGTGTGCAGCGGCAGCTTCAAGCGCGCAGCACAGACGGACTGATCATCACGCGCATGGTGTCGGGCGATCCGCGAGTCAAGCTGCTGCTGGATGCAGGCATGCCATTCGTCACATTCGGAAGAACGGACCTGAACGTCGCATATCCTTACGTTGATATCGACAACGAACAGATTGCCTACGAGGCGACCCGACGGCTGATGGATAAGGGCTGTCGACGCATTGCATTGCAACTTCTCGTTCCGGAAGATCAGGCGAGTGCCATGCGTCTTGCCGGGTATCAAAGGGCGCTGGCCGAGGCCGGTATTCCGATCGACCAATCGCTGATCGGTCACGGCATGTTCACGATGGAATCGAGCGCAGGCTGGTTCGATCGCCTACTGGCGTCGTCAGATCGGCCGACCGGCTTGGCATGCGCCAACGAACTGGGCCTTCTCGGGGCGTTACATGCTCTTGGCAGAAGAGGTCTTGTGCCAGGGAGCGACGTCCACATCGTCGCTCGTGACAGCACGCGGCTTGCACGCTTCCTGCCGGCAAAGATCGGCGTTCATTTCGTGGATATGGCCGGGGTTGGACGCAAACTCATCGAGGTCCTGGAGAGCCGGATCATCGATCCGCTTGGCCCGGTCTCGACGATCTTGTTGCAGGGGAGATACGAGCCCGCTGAATAGTCTATCCGCAGACCCAACTTGCATTCCGCTGCGACATACGGATCCGCCTGACTACAACCCGGTTCTGAAAGTCACTCGGCTGGCGCGGCGCCGACCTGACCGGCGACTTCCTGGTCGAGCTCCGCCAGGAATTCGGTGATGCGCGCGGCATTGTCGCCAAGGTCGTAGCGGCCGTAGCGGGATGCCGACCGCATATCGACGATGACCGTGTCGCCATCGTCCGTCACGCGGATCGCCACATCGGCGGGAAGGCCGATCACGAAGCCCTTGGCGACGGCGGTGATGGTCACCTCGCTTTGCCCGGCGAGATCGGGATAGGGCTCCGACAGCTCCCAGTCGCGCCGGTCGAGTACGGTTTCGACGGCATTGACGACAGTCTCGAACGGCAGGTCGTAGCTGCGTGCGCTGACCAGCGGATAGCTATCGGCCTGCAGCCGCTGTTCGCCAGGCGTCGACGGCGCAAGCACGTTCATATCCTTCGTCCGGTCGCTCACGTCGAGCGCCGGCGGTTCGTCGAAATCCGTCGAGATATCCCTGAGCGGCGGATAGATCGTCGCCCAGTAGGCGGCGACGCCGTAGGGTGCGAGCACCAGCAGTGCCAGCAGCGCGCCGACCGTCAGGTCGCGGCCGCCGCGGTCGCCGAAATTCCACAGCCGCGAAAAGGCAAACCCGGCAAACAACAGCGCCATCGCCGCCAGCAGCGCGACAATGCCGAGCACCCACAGAAAGACAGGTGTTTCGACGAGATCGAAGCGATGGCCCACAAAGACCGTCAGCAGCAGCACCAACGAAAAAGCGGCCGTGCGCCGCGACCAGCCGGCCGCCTTCGACGTTTGCCGTTCAGGAATGCTAGCCATCGTTTTCCGTGCTGCCCCAACCCGAACGGAGACTTAGTGCCTTTTTGCGATGGCATGAAGCCGAAACATGCGACATCGCGTCAATCGGTCGGCAAGCGATAGTCCTTGAATTGCTGGCGCAAGGTGATCTTCTGGATCTTGCCGGTTGCGGTGTGCGGAATTTCGCCGACGAAAGCGACATCGTCCGGCATCCACCATTTGGCCACCTTGCCATCCATGAACCCGAGAATGTCAGCCTTGGTCGGCTCCTTGCCCGGTTTGCGGACGACGACCAGCAGCGGCCGTTCGCCCCATTTCGAATGCTGAACGCCGATGGCTGCCGCCTCGGCGACATCGGGATGGCCGACAGCCAGGTTCTCGAGGTCGATGGTCGAAATCCATTCGCCGCCGGATTTGATGACGTCCTTGGCGCGGTCGGTGATCTGCATGTAGCCGCCGGCGTCGATGTGGGCGACGTCGCCAGTGTCGAACCAGCCATCCTCATCGAACTGCTCCACGCCGGCGTCGCCATAATAGGCACGGGCAACGGCCGGCCCACGCACTTTCAGGCGGCCAAAAGTCTTGCCGTCCCAGGGCTGCTCGTTGTTGTCGTCGTCGGTCACCTTCATTTCGACGCCGAAGGGCGGGTAGCCCTGTTTCTGCTGGACGTCGAGCCGGGCTTCGCCCTCAAGACCAGCATGGTCCGGCTTCAGGGTACACAGCGTGCCGAGCGGCGACATTTCGGTCATGCCCCAGGCGTGGATAACCTGGACATCGTAGTTCTGCTGAAACTTCGTCATGATCGCGCGCGGGCACGACGAGCCGCCGATGACAACCTTGTTGAGATAGGGAAGCTTCTTGCCGGTCTCCTCCAGATGCTGCAGCAGCATCATCCAGACGGTCGGCACGGCGGCGCTGAAGGTCACCTTCTCGGTGTCGAGCAGCTCATAGATCGACGCGCCATCCATCTTGCAGCCGGGCATGACCAGCTTGGCACCGATCATCGGCCCGCTCTGGCCAAGGCCCCAGGCATTGGCGTGAAACATCGGCACGACAGGCAGGATCGTATCGCGCGACGACAGCCCCATGGCGTCGGGCATGGCAGCGATCATGGCGTGCAGCACGTTCGAACGATGGCTGTAGACGACGCCCTTGGGATCGCCCGTGGTCCCGGACGTGTAACACATACCGGCGGCGGTGCTTTCGTCGAAGGTCTTCCAGGCGAAGTCGCCATCCGCCTTGTCAAGCCAATCTTCATAGGCGACCGCGTTGGGCAATGTCGTCGGCGGCATATGCGCCCTGTCGGTCAGCACGATCACCTGTTTCAGCGATCCTACGGCGCCGGCGATTTTCTCGAGCAGCGGCACGAAGGTCAGGTCGACGAAGACTGCCTTGTCCTCGGCATGGTTCATGATCCAGACGATCTGCTCGGGAAACAGCCGCGGATTGAGCGTGTGGTAGATGGCGCCGATGCCCATGATGCCGTACCAGGCCTCGATATGGCGTGCGGTGTTCCAGGCCAGCGTCGCGATGCGGTCGCCCAGCCCATAGCCGTCGCGCTCGAGCCGCTGGGCGACCTTCAGGGCACGTTGATGGATGTCCGCGTAAGTGGTGCGCACGATCGGCCCCTCGATCGAGCGCGTCACGATCTCGCGCACGCCATGCTGCCGCTCGGCATTGTCGATGAGCTTATGGCAAAGCAGTGGCCATTCCTGCATCAGTCCCAGCATTCGATCCTCCCTCACGCTTTTGCGTTGTGCTTTTCGAGCTATTGTGGAGCGAACCGGCGGATTGTCCAGCCGCCAGCACCCCTGAGCGCCGCATTGGTGGAAAACCGCCACAATCCGGCCATCGTCGGCGTTAAGTTTCGTTAACGGGCAAAGGGGTGCGATTGGCGACTGAAAGAGGTTCGCATGGACGCGCAGCTCGACGACAAGGCTCTCGAGAGTACGCATGCCGAAAGTCTGGCCGATGTGGTGCCGGACACAAAGACTGTTTCCGAAGATGAATTTGTTGAAGTTGTCGGCGGCGCGCTGGAAGCGGTCGGCGGCACGCTGCTGTTTAAGATGTGCGTCCAGAATCAGGGCGAGGACCAGCACGTCGCGGCCGCGTCAGTCGGCGATGGCGGAAACCGCCAGTTCCTGCTGCTCACCTTGCCTACCGGCGGCGGTTCCCTGAAGGTCGAGACCGTCTTGAGAAGCAGCAACCCGGTCGCCGGGATCGCTGCCGCCTATGCCGGTCTCATGGACGTGTTCAAGGCCGCTGCCTGACCGCTGACGACAAGTATCTCGACGATTCAAGGGGCGATCCATCGGCGTTGGCTAGGCAGTTTTGCGTGTTGGATGGCGATAGCGGCTTGCGCAATGCGCTTGCGCGACACACCTTAAGTCGACGCAAGGAGAGCCCCCGCATGGATCAGATCGCCAACCCCGCACCCGGTTTCCAACGCAACCCGGACAAAATCATCACTGTCGAGCCCTATGCCGGCACCGTTACCGTGCGTGTCGGAGACGTGGTCATCGCTTCAACAACGAAGGCCAAGGTGCTGACCGAGGCCCCCTATCCGGCGGCCTTCTACATTCCGTTCGCCGACATCGATTTCGGCAAGCTCGGCCGCACCGACCACTCGACCCATTGCCCCTACAAGGGCGATGCAAGCTATTGGAGCGTGCTGCCTGCCGGCGAGACCGGCCAGAACGCCATGTGGGCGTACGAGCGGCCTTTCGACGAAATGGCTGAAATCCGCAACCACGGCGCATTCTACGCAAGCAAGGTCACGATCGAAGCCAAACCGGACTGAGCCAACGCCGAAGGCATCGAGATCCGCTCGGCTGGCCAGTCACTCCGTCGTGCCGTTATTGCCGATGCCCTCGGCATCGTCGAGCCGCACAAAGGTCAAGCCCTTGGCCTTGAGCGCCAGCAGCCCCTGCACCACGCCTTCGCCGGCCGCATGGGTCGGCTGGTTGATGTGCGAGATGATGACGTCGCCATCCTTGGCCGCCGCGATGCGCCGGGCGGTCTCCTTGGCGCCAAGCAAAGAGCCGCCGTCGCCATTTATCGAGAATCCCGCGACCTTGAAGCCAAGCTTGCGGATCATGGCGATTGCCGACGGGCTGTATTCGGCGGTTGCGCCACGAAACCATTTCGGCGCCGGCTCGCCGGTCCCGGTAAGAGCGGCGGCTCCCGATTCGACCTCGGCCAGCACCGCATCCGGGCTGCCGGCGCTGCGAATGCCGTAGATTTTCCGCGGCGTGTCGACCGCCGGGACATGGTGGCCGCCATGATTTTCCAGTTCGAACAGATCGGGATGCGCCCGCATGATCTCGACGGCGGCGGCGTTTCGCTTCAGCCAGATGCCGGTCACGAAAATGGTGGCGGGGATCTTGTTGTCCACCAGCGCCGAAAGGATCCGGTTGTCGGTCTGTCCACCGCACGCGTCGAGCGTAAGCGCCACACGGCCGGCTCCGCTCGCCTGCGACTTGATGTGCAGCGTCGGCTCGACGAGGGGCGCGGCATGGCTGGCGGATGCCATCGCCCACGACAGGGCGATCATGCAGAGATTTTTTTGCAGCAGGCGCATCAAACCGATTCCCGGACCCGTCATTTCAAGCAGGCATCCCAACGACCCGCATGAAGGCGGAAATCGGGATGGCGCATAGCAGAAAAGCGCTCCGCGACAATGTGACCGTTCCTGTGGGCGACAGGTCATTCCACCGCGTCGAGAGCGGTCGTGCATGCGGCGCATGATCTCAGATGGCGTGTCCCAGTTTCATTTCGGTGCGCGAAAGAACCTCGCGCACCGCATCGACCACAGGCTTGACCTCCAGGCCCCAGACGCAGCATGCCTTGCTGGGATCCGGCGCGCGGCAAAGGTCCTCGGCCATGCAGGCGCAAGGCATCGGCGGCTGGAGCGAGATGCTCGGCACGCCGACGGGACCCCAGCGCGACGGCTCCGTCAGACCGAACAGCCCGACAACCGGGGTCCCAGTGGCCGCGGCCATGTGCATCGGGCCGCTCTCATTGCCGAGAAACAGCCGGGCCTGTTTCAGCACCGCCAGCAGGCTTTCAAGCGACAGGTCACCGACGAGACTGACGACCGACGGCGCGGTCCTGGCGACGATGCGTTCGGCGATCTCGCGCTCGTCCGGGCCACCCACCAGGACGACGTCCAGACCAGTCTCGCCGGCGATCTCGACGATCACTGCTGCAAACCGCTCCGGCTGCCAACGTCGCCCCTCGAAGCTTGCCCCCGCATGCACGGCGATGAAGGCGTTTGGCCGCAGATGGTGCTTACCCAGCAGCGCCAATGCTTTCGCCGTCTCCAATGGCAGCGGCTGAAGGTTCGGAATCACCGTGCGAAGCTCGATGCCGAGCGCTTCGAGCGGCGAGAGGTAGCGGTATAGGAAATGCTGGCCATCAAAGCCGTAGGGCTTGGCAAAGACGTTGGCGGGCTGCCGCTCCAGCATACGCAAAGGTCTTTCGGAAGGATTGTAACCGACACGGGTCTTGGCGTTGACGAGCCCGGTGACGATGCGCGACGTCTTCGAATCGCTCAGGTCGATCGTCAAGTCGAATCGGAAGCGGCGCAACGCCCGCACCATCGCGTAAAGCTCCTTCCCGCGCTCCAAGGGCGTTCCGCGCATGCGGTCGCGCCTGAATGCGACCACCTCGGAAGCAATACCATGGGCCATGACGAAGCTTTCGAAGCGAGCCTCGCACAGAAAGACGATGCTGGCGCCGGGGAATTCGAGCCGCAGGTTCTTGGCGAGCGCCGAGGCGAGGACGAGATCGCCTATGAACTTGGTTTGGATGACCAGGATCGAGTGGAACGGCGCGGGAGAAAACTGCAGCATCTGTTTCCGGGAGCAATTTGCGGATGGCCGCAAATTGGGCAGGAACAATGTCGAGATTACGCGACGCCGCCAGCACGTTCGCGTGAATTGCCTTACAAAACGGTAAGCTGGATGGATCCTATCGGCGGCCTGCCTTCGCAACCAGCACCGCCGCCTGCGCGGCCGCCAGCCTGGCGATCGGCACGCGATAGGGCGAACAGGACACGTAGTCGAGGCCGACCTCTTCGCAAAAGCGGATCGAGGCCGGATCGCCGCCATGTTCGCCGCAGATGCCGAGCTTGATGTCTGGCCGCGTCGCCCTGCCCTTTTGCGCGGCCATGCGCACCAGTTCGCCGACGCCGTCGATGTCGAGCGAGACGAACGGGTCCTGATCGATAATGCCCTTCTGGCGGTAGGTTTCCAGGAACGAGGCCGCATCGTCGCGCGAGATGCCGAAGGTCGTCTGGGTGAGGTCGTTGGTGCCGAAGGAGAAGAATTCGGCCGACTCTGCAATGACATGGGCACGGATCGCGGCGCGGGGGAGCTCGATCATGGTTCCCGTGAGGTAATCGATCTTGACGCCGGTTTCCTCCATGACGCTCTTGGCAACCGCATCGATGCGCGCCTTGACGTAATCGAGCTCCTTCACCAGGCCGACCAACGGCACCATGATCTCGGGGACCACCAGGGCGCCGGCCTTCCTGCCGGCCTCCACCGCCGCCTCGAAAATGGCGCGCGCCTGCATCTCGGCGATCTCGGGATAGGAGACAGCCAGGCGGCAGCCGCGATGGCCGAGCATCGGATTGAACTCGTGCAGTGCCTCGGTGCGCTGCCTGAGCTTGTCCGGCGACACCTTCATGGCGGCGGCGACCTCGGCCACCTCCTCCTCGGTCTTCGGCAGGAATTCGTGCAACGGCGGATCGAGCAGGCGGATCGTCACCGGCAGGCCGGCCATGATCTCGAACAGTTCCAGGAAGTCCGAGCGCTGCATGGGCAGAAGCTTGGCAAGTGCAGCGCGCCGGTCCTTTTCGGTGTCTGCCAGGATCATCTCGCGCATGGCGACGATGCGGTCTCCATCGAAGAACATGTGCTCGGTGCGACAAAGGCCGATGCCTTCGGCGCCGAAGGAGCGCGCCATGCGCGCGTCGAGCGGCGTTTCGGCATTGGTGCGCACTTTCATGCGGCGGACCGCGTCCGCCCACTCCATGATGGCGGCGAAATCGCCGGAAAGTTCGGGCTGCAGCATCGGCACGGCGCCCTTCAGCACCTGGCCATTGCCGCCATCAATGGTGACGATGTCGCCCTTGCGGAAGGTCGAGCCCATCGCCATCAGCGTGCCGGCCTTGTAGTCGACACGCAGCGAACCGGCCCCCGAGACGCAAGGCTTGCCCATGCCGCGCGCCACCACCGCGGCGTGGCTGGTCATGCCGCCGCGCGTGGTCAGGATGCCTTCCGCCGCATGCATGCCGTGGATGTCTTCGGGGCTGGTTTCGATGCGCACCAGGATCGCCTTGCGCCCTTGCGTCTTCAAGTCCTCGGCGTCGCCGGAGGAAAAGACGATCTCGCCGGTGGCGGCACCGGGCGACGCCGGCAGTCCGATGCCGATGACGTCGCGCGCGGCCTTGGGGTCGATGGTCGGATGCAGCAACTGGTCGAGCGAGGCCGGGTCGATACGGGCGACGGCTTCCTCTTTCGTGATCAGCCTGTCCTGCGCCATCTCGACGGCGATTTTCAGCGCCGCCTTGGCGGTGCGCTTGCCGGAGCGGGTCTGCAGCATCCACAATTTGCCGCGCTCGATGGTGAATTCGAGATCCTGCATGTCGCGGTAGTGCTTCTCCAGACTGTCGGAGATGGTGACAAAGGACTGGAACGCGTCAGGCATCAGCTTCTGCAGCGACGGCCTGTCCGAGCCAGCTGCGATACGTGCCGCTTCGGTGATGTTCTGCGGCGTGCGGATGCCGGCGACGACGTCCTCGCCCTGCGCGTTCACCAGGAACTCGCCATAGAGCATCTTTTCGCCGGTCGAGGGGTTGCGGGTGAAGGCAACGCCGGTGGCCGAGGTTTCGCCCATATTGCCGAACACCATGGCCTGGACGTTGACCGCCGTGCCCCAGCTTTCGGGAATGTCGTGCAGGCGGCGATAGGTGATGGCGCGGTTGTTCATCCAGCTCGAGAACACGGCTGATATCGCGCCCCAGAGCTGCTCATGCGGATCCTGCGGAAAGGGCCTGCCGAGCTCTTCCTCGACCTTGGCCTTGTAGAGCGCGATGACGCCTTGCCATTCGAGCGCCGTGAGTTCGGTGTCGAGCTCGTGCCCGAGCCCGCCTTTCTGATCCTCCAGGATTTCCTCGAACACCTCATGGTCGAGGCCCATGACGACATCGGAATACATCTGGATGAAGCGGCGGTAGCTGTCATAGGCAAAGCGCGCGTCGCCGGAATCGGCGGCCAGCGCCTCGACCGTCTCGTCGTTCAGGCCGAGATTGAGCACGGTATCCATCATGCCGGGCATCGAGGCGCGAGCGCCCGAACGCACCGACACCAGCAGCAATTTCGACGGATCGCCGAACCGACGGCCGGTCAGCCGGCCGATGTGATCGAGCGCGACCGCGACATCGGCTTCCAACCCGGCCGGATAAATACGGCCGTTGGCGTAGTAGGCGTTGCAGACCTCCGTGGTGATGGTGAAGCCCGGCGGCACCGGCAGCCCCAGGCTGCACATCTCGGCCAGGTTGGCGCCCTTGCCACCCAGGAGATTCCTGTCGCTGGCACGGCCTTCCGCCGCACCATCGCCAAAGGTGAAAACCCATTTGGTCATGCATCGCTCTCCGGTTGCAGGAGATTGGAAAGATTGGCGAAACGGAAAGTTCCGCCGGTCCGTCCTTGGAGCGATATGATGCTGCAGTGCGAAACGCAAGGCATCGGGAAAGCCGCCCGGCCACTACAATCGATTAAGCAAAGCCGTGCCCCAGCATGCGGCAAAAAGACTTGCCATGTCAGGAATTCTGGAGGAGAACATACAGTGAACAAACAGGTGCGCCATGAAACTGCCCGGAAAACTCGACTATCTGGAAATGCCCGCGACCGGTGGAACGCTGGACCGGCTGAAGGCTTTCTACAGTACCGCCTTTGCCTGGTCGTTCACCGATTATGGGCCGACCTATTCGGCCTTTGCCGAAGGCCTGGACGGAGGCTTCCAGGCAGATGCCGCGGAAGCGCCATCAAAGCCGCTGCCCGTGCTCTACAGCAGGGATCTGGGGCAAACCCTCGACGCTGTCGAAAGCGCCGGCGGCACGATCGTCAAACCGATCTTCCCGTTCCCCGGCGGCCGGCGCTTCCACTTCGTCGATCCAGCCGGAAACGAGATGGCGGTGTGGTCCGAATAGCCCGCTGCATATCATTTGCCGGCGCTGCGTTGCCTGCCTAATTCGAGCGTTCCAACCGTCACTCATAAGGATTGTGCTTTTTGGCTGCTCTGCTAATAACGCGCCGCACAAGCGACTCTGACGGCAATTGGGGCGTCGCCAAGTGGTAAGGCATCGGTTTTTGGTACCGACATTCCCAGGTTCGAATCCTGGCGCCCCAGCCAATCACTTTTTTTCTGGTGATGGCAGCGCGCTTGCCCACAGCCCAGGCATGCCAGTGTCGTTGCAGACCAGCTTGGTGCCGTTCTCCTCCGACAGGGGGGCGTGCTCGACCAAGCAGTCCATTCCAACCCGCGCCGCTTTCTGCTTGAATGACCCTCGACGTCCCGCAACGGAGCATCGGCCTATCTCAAACGATCCCTTCGCTTCCTTGCAGCAACGTTTCCTTGCCCGGTGTGCGGATCGGCTCGTGGAGTTGAAGGCCGCCCGTGAGAGGAGGGCTGTGCCCGGCAGCAGTTCCGGCGATACGCTGATCGGGATCGCTCACTCGCTGGCGGGTGGGGCCGGAACGTTCGGCTTTCCGGATATCAGCGTGCGAGCGTCCGAGCTTGAGACGTTGCTGATCGAGCGGTCGGATGTCGCACATACTGCGCTCGATGCGCTTATTGCGGAGATCGAGCGGACGCTGAAGTGACTCAACCGAAGAGGCTCACTTCTTCGGTCCAGTCAGGCCGGTCCTGGTCATCTCGCCCCAGCTCTGGTCGTCGCGCAGATACTGCCACCAGCCCTTCACGCGCCAGAAATTGTTGAGCTGGCGGTAGCCGAAATTCTCGATCACCGCCACGGCCGTGAGTACGGCAAGGTCCCGCGCGCGCGGAAAACGCTGAAGCTCGGCTTCTTCGAGAACCAGCGAACACACGCTCACGCAAACGCCGTAGGTGAAAACCAGCGACGTGAATGCCAAGAGATATTCGGTCGAGAGGATGCCGAGTAGCCAGAAGGCCGGGATCAGCACATAGCCCAGTACCTCCGATATCGGCCCGAGCACATCGACAATCAGTATGTGGCCAAATCCGAGGAAGCCGACCCGCCCATAGCGGGGGTTGAAGAGCATGGAGCGGTAGCGGAAGAAGCACTCGAGCGCACCGCGCTGCCAGCGCGTGCGTTGCCTGGCCAGAACGCGCAGTGACTCGGGTGCTTCTGTCCAGCACACCGGCTCCGGAATGAACTGGATGCGGTATTTGCGTTTGGTGTCCATCATGTGGCGATGCAGCTTGATCACAAGGTCCATGTCCTCGCCCATCGATCCCTTGGTGAAGCCGCCAACCGCCACCACTTCGGCGCGGCGGAACACGCCGAAGGCGCCGGACACCAGCATCAACGTGTTGATGCGGCTCCAGGCCAGCCGTGCCATAAGGAAGGCCCGCAGATATTCGACTACTTGGAGCAGTGCCAGCAACCGGCTGGGGAGGCGGATCTC
>NZ_RZTB01000031.1:61342-61883 GCF_003997735.1 Mesorhizobium sp. M7A.F.Ca.MR.148.00.0.0
ATTCTGGGCATCGGCCTTGCCGCCATTTTCCTTGTCGACCACGAACAGCCGTTCTGTCATCGGCGAGGAATAGAGGCCGCGGATCGGCTTGTGTGTCAGGGCCTCCTCATAGGGTCGGTGGAATTTCACCAGTTTGAAGCCTTCGATAAGGCGCTGCAGAGTCTGATCCTTCGAGCCGTCGTTGATGACGATGACCTCGAAATTCGGATATTCGAGCGCCAGCATCGAGTGCACGCTCTCGACCACATTCACTTCCTCATTGTAGGCGGGCACCAGCAGCGCGATCGGCGGCGCTACGTCGCCATAGCGGTGCCACAGCAGAGCCGAACGCGCGACCGGCGGGCGCTTGGACAGGGCGTAGGCGGCGATGATGAGCTGCAGCAGGTAGATCGCCGTCTGCGCCAGCCCCGCCCCGATGATGAACCAGGACAGGATGGAGGCCCCCAGAACGATCTCTTGGCTCCAGTCGAACATCAGGTGGCTGGCCCCTCGGCGAGGATCAGCGAGGCCGTGCGCTGCCTGCGCGAGACGTCGCTGGCGG
>NZ_RZTB01000320.1:0-868 GCF_003997735.1 Mesorhizobium sp. M7A.F.Ca.MR.148.00.0.0
GTTTTTTGGACTAAATGGCGGAGAGGGAGGGATTCCCTTTCACCTCTATGATACTGAAAATACTAGTCTTTTCGCGCTTTTTGTTACACAGTTTGTTACACAGCTACAACTACGATTTATAACCGCTCTAAGCTCGCAGCTTTTGGGCTCGCCTGCCCAATCCATCCGATCTGTCGAAACCGATGGCTTGTAGGACACTCCCGCGTGTGTACGTTGGGGCTTGGGTCAGAAGGTGACCCACAGCAAAGACGGGAGCGCCGCAGCGCAAAAGATCTCATCGGTCAAGGAACAGATAGTGAAGTAGCCTGTGACAATCGGCGCCAGCATCACCTCCAAAGCCGACCAGGAAAAACCCGCAAAAAACGTCGCCCTCAGATACCCCGTCGGCAATGAATATGGGACCGAAGTTGCGCGGCAGATCGGGCGTTAGATGCCTTCATGACATCTGAACCTGAGCAGGCTCCTACGCCGCGAGCCGGCACATTTCCGAACGGAGTTTCGTCCGGCTGCGCAAAAAGGTGCCCTGTCGAGACTTACTTGTTGGCCAAATGGCTTAGCAGGGACGAACTCGTGAAGAGATTGATAATGCAACACTATCAGTCGTTGTGCTGATCCGACAGGCTGTGCGTTTTGGCACGAAAATCATGGCGAAAAGCGCACCGGCACTTTACTCTCCAAATTATGATTCGCCTCGATCCCGCGACCGCCAGCTCCTCTGCGCCGCCCTCCGTTCCCGCGTGGGCGATCACAAGCGCCGGCGCGCCGAGTGACGGCGACGCCGCCTTCCGGGCCGGCGCCGCCCTGGGTGCCCTCGACACGCTCGCCCGCGCGCAGGCAGCCTGGGCCGGCGCTTGGCGGCAGCGGCTGG
>NZ_RZTB01000321.1:0-408 GCF_003997735.1 Mesorhizobium sp. M7A.F.Ca.MR.148.00.0.0
GTCACAGCAGCTCTGACGTGCTTTCCAAGCGCCGCCGAGGCTTTGTCGCCGCCGCCTTCATGACCGTAGCGTGAGAATAGCATCTTGCTCTCACCTGCCGCCTTGACGGCCTCCTTGGCCGCTTCCAAGGCGTCCCCTATGAGAGGGACCTTTCGGCGGGAGACTTCGGTCTTGACCCGGCGCTCGTCATGCCACTCGACGTCGATGTGCGGGTACTGGGCATCGAGCCTAACGTCGCTGACACGAAGCCCGGTGATCTCGGATAGACGGCAGCCCGTGCCCTCAAGCAGCCGCCAAATCTGTTGGAGGTCAGGGGCGGCGCGGTCAAGCACGCGCTCCCGAGTTGCCACCAATTGCTCGGGGGTGAAGGGGAGCCTCTTTCGTTTGTCGGGTTCGCGTCCGCTGTCG
>NZ_RZTB01000321.1:447-867 GCF_003997735.1 Mesorhizobium sp. M7A.F.Ca.MR.148.00.0.0
TCTCAAATTGGTTCCTTGTGCCAGTTAGGTCGAACTCGCGAATGCCATGGGCAACGATGGCGCGCACGACATTGAGGTATCGGTCCACGGTCGCAGCAGTCGGGATTTCCTTCAGCATGGCGTCAGCGACTTTTCTGGCATCGGCGCGCTTCATGTCCGCCAATACCGGATCATAACCCAGGGCCGATTTGACATGTCCCACGACGCGGTCGGCCTGTTGCTCGTCCCGCTTCTTCGATTTCTCCGAAGGATTGGTCTTGGTGAACCGGACCTTCAGATAGAGCCGTTTGGCATCCTCTAGGGTGGGCGAGGGACCGACGGGCTTATTTGAGGAGGTCAGTAGCGTGAGCAGTGCCCGGTCCTCGTCAGAGACGCCAATGGGGTGGTCGGTCTCTTCGTCCCTCGGATAACCTTTGACGA
>NZ_RZTB01000322.1:0-863 GCF_003997735.1 Mesorhizobium sp. M7A.F.Ca.MR.148.00.0.0
GCGACCACAGAAGCAGGGCATATCCGACCACCGCCACCCTGAGCGCAACCAAAGTTACGCCTTGGGTTGAGCCGATGATCGTTCCGCGCACCCAGCTCCGGCGCGCGCGGTGCCGCCATTTCGTCATGATATTTGCAAGCCGCTCGTCTTCGCGAACCTCTGCGCCGAAGCCCTTGACCACAGCGTTGCAACTGACCGCGTCCGCAAGCGCGCCGCTGAGCCTTGTGTCCCATCGGTTGGCAAGGCTCGCCGCTGGCGCGACATAGCCGAGCGACAGCGAAATCGAAAACGCAAGGTAGACGAGAGAGCCGCAAGCAAAGATCACGCCCATGACCGGCCAGTGCCAGCCGAGCAGCACCGTCGAGCCGATCAAGATGACAAACGACGGGAGCAGCGTGACGAGTATCGTGCTGTTGAGGAGGTCGAGCGCCCACATGCCGCGCGTTATCTTGCGCACTGTCGAGCCGGCGAAGCTGTTTGCATGCCAGTCTGTCGAAAAGCGCTGCACATGATGGAACGCTTCGGTCGCGACGTCGGAAATCATTTTCAACACCAGGTCGCTCAGGCCAATGAAGGCGACGTGGCGCATGGCAATGCCACCGAGTGCCAATGCAATCGGTACAGAGAATGCTGCAACAGCTGAATCCGAAGCTGGTGCTGCCGCATTAGCAGCACGAGAAACAGCGTCGATGAGTCGGCCAGAATAGAGCGGCATCAACACGTCAGCCAGCGTGGAGGCGAGCATCGCGGTCATGATGATCGCGAGCCGGGCCGGCTGCCTGTTCCAGAGGCGAACAGTGAAGGCGAAAACGTCGCGACAAGTGGCGCCGCGCCCATGGACGGGGAAACGTCTCATAGTTTCC
>NZ_RZTB01000323.1:0-862 GCF_003997735.1 Mesorhizobium sp. M7A.F.Ca.MR.148.00.0.0
AGCCAACGTCAAGGTCCACGGCTGGGGCAACAAAGCCTGCGCGAGGGCCCATATCGGCGGCCCGGTACGCGCCTATGGCCTGTGGCGGGATCTCAGCAACGACGAGGAATACCCGCTGATGGTCTGGGCGTTTGCGAAGAAGGCGTGAGAAGTTGACCGCCAAGGACAAAGCTAAATGGCCTTGGATCTGGCGAAGAGATCGGCGACAGACGGCGGGAATTGCGGACTGCGAGACTCTGGGACGCCCTCTACGATGCCGGCGGGCGATACCGGATCGACTTCGCTTTCCCAAGGGCTTCCATCGTCTCTTCGACGCTTAGGAGGACGGTGGTCTCGTACGAGTTGAGCGCTCCCCCCGCACCGATGGCAAGCACGACGGATGCCATCGACACGTTGTCTGGCGCCTCCCACAGGTTCCAGCCATCGTGCTCTCCGAAGGCATACCAGAAACCGTGCAGCTTTCCGCCCACTGACTCGATGTAAGAACGGGCCGCCTCACGTCGATCCTCGGGGTTTTGGATCAAACGCGCCCAGGTCTCGGGCGTGTAGCTGAATCGGGAAAGATACATGGGCATGGTTCGCCTCCAGGGTCGCCGCCTGACCAGTGTACTCGGTAGGTTACCGGCCGACGAAATATGCGCTCAAGCTAATGGAAGCGCAACATGCCGGCTATTTGCAATGATCTGCTGGTCGGGTAACCCTACGGGAAGCAAGCGAACTGCTGGCACAGAAACGGCACAGATATGTCTGGATGTTTTTGCTCTGTTCACGCTCTGTTGGCGTATATTAGTCAATGAAAACAAACAAAGCACTGCATTGACATTGCAGGGGTCACAGGTTCAATCCCTGTCACGCCCACCAT
>NZ_RZTB01000324.1:0-843 GCF_003997735.1 Mesorhizobium sp. M7A.F.Ca.MR.148.00.0.0
CAATGTTAGCCGCGGCTCCGAAGTTCTTGCCATCGTCATAAGACAGCTGAGCATTGAACGAGGTCTTCTCGTTGAACTTGTAGGTGCCACCGCCCCATACGGCCCAGCTACCGCTCCACAGCTTGTACATGGAGCGACCACCGCCGAAGTCGTTGATATTATCATCAGTGCCGTAGCCACCCATGATAAACAGCGAAAGTTCATTCGTGGCGTTCACATCCAAACGAACCTTTCCAGAAACTTCTTCGTAATTGCTGTCATAAGCAATGACGCCGCTGATGCCACCCCAACCCTGCGTCCACTTCACGCCGCCAACGACATGAGGGACGTAGCTGTCGATCGTGTAGTCGCCATAGCCTTCTTCGAGCGAGACCACAGCCGAGAAGCCGTTCCCAGCGTCGAAATAGTACTGAATCACGTTCGTGTCGAAGCCACCGTAAGGAACGAGCGTATCCTGGATGACGTTGCCAGCATAACCGGTAAACGTATCGAACGCCGATTCGTCCTTACCGACGCGCAGGCCACCGAGCTGGATCCAGGCGAAATTAAGCGAAATGCCCTTATTGAAGGCTTCGTCGCTAAAATTCGTGTTGCCGAAATTGATACGGGTCTCGGTGTAGGTCTTCAAGGTGCCGAGTTCGGTCTCCTGGCCGGTCCAGGTCTTCAGCGCGAAGCGTGCATTTTTTCTCCAGGTGTCCTGGACGTCACCATCCATCCGGTCGATAGCACGAGCACCATTAAACGACCCAATGTCACCAGCGCCGATGTCATAACGGACATAGCCGCCGATGCGCAGGCAGGTTTCGGTGCCGGGGATGTAGAAGTAGCCAGCGCCGTAGACGT
>NZ_RZTB01000325.1:0-842 GCF_003997735.1 Mesorhizobium sp. M7A.F.Ca.MR.148.00.0.0
GCCAGGCGGAAGCAACCGGGAGACGCGCTGGCGAAGGGCCGCATCGGTTTCGAGAACGTCCACTACCGCGTGTCAAGCGAAGTGAGGATTTGACCCCCTGGGCGAACTGATTTGACCCCCTCATTGTTTTGCGGTTTCGTTGGTACCGAGCGTCGTTCCGGCCTTCTGCAATAGGCCGGAACGACGCTTTTCGCGAAGCCGGTAGCTGTCGCCACGGATCGTTATCACTGTCGAATGATGAAGCAGGCGATCAAGGATCGCCGTTGCCACCACGGGATCGCCAAACACGCTGCCCCATTCGCCCACCGAGCGGTTGGAGGTGATCAGGATCGATCCCCGCTCATAACGCTGCGACACCAGCTGGAAGAACAGATGTGCGGCATTGGCTTCGAACGGGAGATAGCCGAGCTCGTCGATGATCAGCAGTTTCGGCCGCGACAGGGTCGTCAGTTGCTTTTCGAGTGAACCGTCGTCATGGGCCTTGGCCAGCATCGCCACGAGCGTGGCCGCCGTGACGAACTGGACGCTATGGTTCTGCCGGATCGCCTCGCGCCCGAGAGCCACCGCCAGATGTGTTTTGCCCGTACCCGGAGGTCCAAGGAACAGGACCGTGTCGCCATGGGCAATCCAGCGGCAGGTCGCCAGCTCCCGGATTTGGCGCTGATCCAGCGACGGCTGCGCGTCGGAGTCGAAGCCATCGAGTTCGCGCACAAACGGGAACTGCGCGATCTTGCCTGCCATAGAGATGCGCCGCTCGTCGCGCCGCGCGATCTCGCGGGTCACCAGGAAGGCCAAAGCCTCGCGCAAGATCATCTGCGAACGCGCCGCTTCGTCCAGCAGCG
>NZ_RZTB01000326.1:0-833 GCF_003997735.1 Mesorhizobium sp. M7A.F.Ca.MR.148.00.0.0
GCATTCGATGGTGCTCAACGACGCCACGCCGCATGTCGAGGTCGACTCGGAAACCTACGAGGTCCGGGCCGATGGAGAACTTTTGACCTGCGAGCCGGCGACGGTGCTGCCGATGGCGCAGAGGTATTTTCTGTTTTGATCTTTGCAATCCTAAAGCGCATCGCACGAAGCCGTTTGAACGCGACGCGGTTTGAGGCAATATACACCCCATGAACAGGATCGATCGCCTCAGGGCGCTTACGCCCTATGAAACGGATTTTGCGCAGTGGAGCGCCGAACAGGCAGCGCTGTTGCGCGACGGGCGCCTTTCCGAGCTTGATCGGGAGAACGTAGCCGAGGAGATCGAAAGCTTGGGGAGGAGCGACAGGCGGGAGATCCGCAGCCGGATGGAGGTGTTGATCGCACATCTCCTGAAATGGGAGTTTCAACCGGGCCACAGATGCCACAGCTGGCAGGCGTGGATCTCCGAACAGCGCGTTTGGATCGGAAATATCCTCAAGGACAGCCCGAGCCTCCGCCGTTACCCCGCGCAGATTTTCGACGAGGCTTACGGAGACGCTTTGCCGACAGCGGTAAGGGAAACGGGCTTGAGGAAGGCCCATTTCCCCAGCGAATCTCCCTTCACAGTCAAGCAGGCGCTCGATGGACGATTTTGGCCAGGCGGTCCGCTCTCAATGGATGACTTCCTGCGGGATTAGCCACTTCTTCGTTTATTGCGCTCCCAGCTAGAGCCGACATATGGCCACCGAAATAGCCTCCGCCCACGACATTTTCCCGCATATCCGCATCGTAATGGGCATGGTGATCGGGCTTGGCGTCGCCCGCCTGCTGTC
>NZ_RZTB01000327.1:0-831 GCF_003997735.1 Mesorhizobium sp. M7A.F.Ca.MR.148.00.0.0
TTTTTGCTTGAGCCTTTTCAGCCAGGTCTGTTCCGCCTCATCCTGGTCTTGATGCGCCGGGACGTAGCGCGGCCGTATCTTTTTTCCTTTGATGTAGAATGGCTTTTCGACTTCTCCAACCAGGTTGACGAAAAGCCGGGATTTGTTGGTGGGTTGGCGGACTGTGACGCCGTGGACCGATTCAATCGAATTGATGAACAATACAAGAATGTTCTTGTCGTATTTAACTGTTTCGACGCATTCCAAATGGGTGTCGTCGACATAGGCATCATTGAAGAGTGTCGCTTTGGCTTTCAGCGTGGCGTATTTGGACTTGAAACGACTAATTGTCAGGTCCCCGCCAACGGCATCATAATCTTCCGGCCTCATATAAAACAGGCCAGAAAATAGCTTGTCGCCATTGTCGATGTGGCTTGTCCGCACCGATCCGGCATTGGTTACCGGCGTGTTCCCGCTGAGCATCGCATCCATCAGTATGTCGCGCGTTGCATAGGTGTCACTAAACCTGATGCCCGCTTTCATACTCTTGAGGCGTTCATAATTGGGGTAATAGTCAGGGTAAAGCTTGTGAATATCGTCGTAGAACAGGTCGGCGAGTTCGTCGAAAAATGCTTGAGATACGTGGTAGGCGATAAAATCGCGCCATATTTGCGGCACAGCTTCGTTCGACCGAACGCGGTGGGCCTCATAGTCCCATCTGGTGTTGTTGCGGCGCGTATCGATTTCGAGCGCTTCCGGAGCGGGAAACGTGTCGGCCAACTCCTGGTAGAGATCGAGGGGAAGGGCGTCGCGCAGGATGATGTGTGGAAACGGCTCTGATCGAACGTCGGC
>NZ_RZTB01000328.1:0-825 GCF_003997735.1 Mesorhizobium sp. M7A.F.Ca.MR.148.00.0.0
CAAGCAGCTAGATACGACAGGTGACCTCAAATGAGGCGTCTTGCATGGCTTCTACACCTGCCTGAATGCCAGAACTGCGTTCGTACCGCCCATGGCGAAGGCGTTGCTCATGGCGACGCGCACCTTGCGCTCGCGCGGCACATTGGGTGTGATGTCGAGGTCGCAAGCGGGATCTGGCTCGCGATAGTTGGCGGTCGGCGGCACGACGTCCTCTTGGATTGCCATCACGCAGGCGATCATTTCAAGCGCGCTCGCTGCGCCGAGGCAATGCGCGTGCGTGGACTTGGTGGAAGAGATGGACATCGAATAAGCGTGGTTTCCAAACACACGCTTGATCGCCGCCGTTTCAGTCTGATCATTGCTTTTGGTACCGGTGCCGTGCGCGTTGAGGTAGTCGACGTCCTCGGCATTCAGCCCGGCATCGGCAAGGCAGGCGCGCATCGCCGACGCTGGCCCCTCGACAGATGGCGCGGCAATGTGGAAGGCATCGGCGGAAAGGCCGACGCCGGCGATCTCGGCAAGAATTGTGGCACCACGCCTCGTGGCATGCTCGTAGCTTTCCAGCACGGCCATGCCCGCACCCTCGCCCAGCACCAGGCCCTTCCTATCGGCGGAGAAGGGCCGGCAGGTATCGGGTGAAAGCACGCGCATTGCTTCCCATGCTTTCAGCACGCCCCATGCGAAGGGTGCGTCGCTGCCTCCGGAAACCATTACGTCGGCCCGGCCCAGCTTGATCTGGTCCACTGCCGAGGCGATCGCATGGTTGGCCGAGGCACATGCGGAGGTCACCCCGAAGACCGGCCCGCGCAAGCCGAGGCTCAAGCT
>NZ_RZTB01000329.1:0-825 GCF_003997735.1 Mesorhizobium sp. M7A.F.Ca.MR.148.00.0.0
ATGATCGGCATGCCAGGCACCATGCCAGATTTTGTTCACGGTTTGAACCTGTTTTTGTTAGCGTGCCGACAGGCGTCCTAAGTGGTGTTATTTTGGTCGCGGCGTTGGAATGGGGATATATGGCAGCGACGTTGAATCTCGTAGCGAGTTTGTCCGGGTCTCAATAATGTTCTCAATGACAATTGGAGGCTGATCGCCCCCGCCTGATGAGGACATCTTGGCGGCCGCGACCAAAGCGATAGCTCCAATGATGGATGCGTAGAGCGTGGCTTTCGCACCGTCCGACCAGTCAGCGACATCAAAGAGCTTGCCGGCCTTTGGGGTGATGCTTTCCGCCTGCACTGTAGCTTGGGCTGGGGTGATCTCGTTACGCTGAAGCCGCCTTACGATCTCGCGCAACGCACCAAGCGCAGCCGGGGAAATGCTGTCGTCAAGTAAGATGTTCATCCGGTCGCCTGTCGTCTCGTAATCGGCCCGGAAGAATTTCCGACATCGCACCACATTGCGGGCAATTGGTTCGGGAGTGAAGAAAAGTCCCTGAGGAATTGCCAGTCATGGCAATTGCGGTCGCTTGGAAAACACCATGAACCGGGCAAAAGGCAATCGGATGATGCACTGCCACAACGAAATCCCCGCCCTGTGGTGAGGTCAAAAACCTAGCACATGGCAGCGTATGTTCGCAAAGTACATAATCGCCTTTATGCAAGCGACTATATATTCGATATACCCGGATATACCCAAAAGAAGTCAGGCATTGATCCTTGCAAGATTGAGCTTGCGGTGCATACCGTCGCTTCCATGGGGACGGGTGACGCAAAATCGAAT
>NZ_RZTB01000032.1:0-19402 GCF_003997735.1 Mesorhizobium sp. M7A.F.Ca.MR.148.00.0.0
TCTCCTTCATCGGGCCTTCGGGCTGCGGCAAGACCACGCTGCTGCGCGTCATCGCAGATCTGGAGAAGCCGACCTCGGGGACGATTTCGGTCAATGGCATGACAGCAGAGCACGCGCGCGAGAAACGCGCCTATGGCTATGTTTTCCAGGCCGCAGCGCTGTTTCCGTGGCGGACGATCGAGCGCAATGTCGGGCTGCCGCTGGAGATCATGGGTCTGTCCAAGGCGGAGCAAGGCGAGCGTATCAAGCGCACGCTCGAGCTCGTCAACCTCTCTGGCTTCGAGAAGAAATATCCCTGGCAGCTCTCGGGCGGCATGCAGCAGCGCGCCTCGATTGCCCGTGCGCTGGCCTTCGACGCCGACCTGCTGCTGATGGACGAGCCGTTCGGCGCGCTGGACGAGATCGTGCGCGACCATCTCAACGAGCAATTGCTGGAATTGTGGGGACGCACCAACAAGACCATCTGCTTCGTCACCCACTCCATTCCGGAAGCCGTCTATCTGTCGACGCGCATCGTCGTCATGTCACCGCGGCCGGGCCGCGTCAGCGACATCATCGAATCGACACTGCCGAGAGAGCGGCCGCTCGACATCCGCGAGACGCCCGAGTTTCTGGCGATCGCGGCGCGCGTGCGCGACGGGCTGCGGGCAGGGCACAGCTATGATGATTGAGGGAGCAATCGACGGGCTCCCTCCTCTCCCCAACGGGGAGAGGGTGGCCGGAGCGAAGCGGAGGTCGGGTGAGGGGGCGGCCCACCGCGCCTTCGTCATCCCAGGGCACCGCGAGGCGGCGTGCGTAAGGGGAGCGGTCAACCACCCCTTCGTCATCCTAGGGCAGAGCAGGCGCGCAGCGGCCTGCGCAGACCCTAGGATCCATGCCGTGACGCCGGCCGAAAGGCGAAAACGGTTGAGAAAACAGGCCAAGCAGGGCGAGGCACAGGGAGCCTTGTTCCGCACCGTTGTGGAGCACAGAGGTAACGGCATGGATCCTAGGGTCTGCGCCGCGTCGCTTCGCTCCTTGCTTCGCCCTAGGATGACGAAGAATGGGTATGGCCGCTCTTTGCCGTTGGGCAAAGGGGAGCGCACCTAATGGACACCTTCCGCGACAAACTCATCCCCGTGACCTCGATCCTCGCCGGGGTGGTCGTGCTCTGGTATGTCTTCGCTGTCATCCTCAACGCGCCGTTCCAGCGCGATCTCGACCGTCGCGCCGGTGAGACCTCCACGTTCAGCGAACTGATTGGCAAGACGCTGTCGCAGCCGAAGCCGACATTGCCGGCGCCGCATCAGGTGGCGGTGAATTTCTTCGAGAACACCTTCCTGCGGCCTATCACCTCGAACCGCAGCCTGGTCTACAATGCCTGGGTGACGCTGTCGTCGACGCTGCTCGGCTTTGCCTTCGGCACCGCGCTCGGCATCATTATTGCGGTCGGCATTGTCCATGTGGCGACGCTCGACCGGAGCCTGATGCCGTGGATCATCGCCTCGCAGACCATTCCCATCCTGGCGGTGGCGCCGATGATCATCGTTGTGCTGGGGGCGATCGGCATCAGCGGTCTGATCCCGAAGGCGATGATCTCGACCTATCTGTCATTCTTCCCGGTGACCGTCGGCATGGTGAAGGGGCTGCGCTCACCCGAGATCATGCATCTCGACCTGATGCACACCTATAATGCCAGTCGTGCGCAAACCTTCTGGAGATTGCGCGTGCCGGCCTCGGTGCCGTTCCTGTTCACCTCGATGAAGGTGGCGGTGGCGGCAAGCCTGGTCGGCGCCATCGTCGGCGAACTGCCGACCGGTGCGGTCGCCGGCATCGGCGCCAAGCTGCTCGCCGGCGCCTATTACAGCCAGTCCATCGACATCTGGTCGGCGTTGGTTGCTGGGTCTGTGGTGGCAGCACTTCTCGTCATGGTTGTCGGCATTGCCGGGCGCCTCGTCGACCGCGCCATGGGCGGGAGGCCGGCATGAACTGGCTGAAACCCTCCTGGCAAGCGGTGCTGGCGATCACGCTGTGCGTGATCGCAGTGGCGCTCGGCCCGATCGCCGCGCCGAAAGTCGATGCGCTGGCGGAGCCCGCAGGGACGTTGATGTATCCCTATGCGGCGGCGAACTGGCTGATATTTGGCGTGCTGCTTGTCGCCGCTTTGATCTCGATGGCCAGAATACCGTCCGTCGTCGAAGCGGTTGTGCTTTTCATCGGCGCACATCTGGTCGCCTGGCTGCTGATTGGCGGCATCGCCGGCTTCGAGGGCCTGGCACGGGCGCCCTATTTCCTGCTGCTCACGGGTGCCTGGCTGCTTGGCTGGCGCTGCGTCGCCGTCCTGTCGGGCCTTCGCCCGATGGCAAGCTGGGCGCGGACCGCGTTGCGCCTGATCGTCCCGGCCATCTTCGGCGCCTGGATACTGATCATCTGGGAAGCGGTGACGCGTGGCGCCGGCATCCCCTTCATCCTGTTGCCGCCGCCAAGCGCAATCGGCGCGCGCATCGCCGGTTCGCTGCCGGTGCTCGGCGCGGATGTCCGGCAGACCATCTTCAAGGCGGTGATCTTCGGCTATGTGGTGGGCAGCGGCGCCGGCTTCATCACCGCAATCCTCGCCGACCGTGTGCCGTTCCTGCGGCGCGGCCTCTTGCCTATCGGCAACATGGTCTCGGCGCTGCCGATCATCGGCGTCGCCCCGATCATGGTGATGTGGTTCGGCTTCGACTGGCAGTCCAAGGCGGCGGTGGTCATCATCATGACTTTCTTCCCGATGCTGGTGAACACGGTCGCAGGTCTGGCCGCCTCCGGCCACATGGAGCGCGACCTGATGCGCACCTATGCGTCGGGCTACTGGCAAACCCTGCTGAAGCTCAGGCTGCCGGCAGCAGCTCCCTTCATCTTCAACGCGCTGAAGATCAACTCGACGCTGGCGCTGATCGGGGCCATCGTCGCCGAGTTCTTCGGCACGCCTGTCGTCGGCATGGGCTTCCGCATCTCGACCGAGGTCGGGCGGATGAACATCGACATGGTCTGGGCCGAAATCGCAGTTGCAGCACTTGCGGGTTCGGTCTTTTATGGCGTGGTCGCTCTTGTCGAAAGAGCCGTCACGTTTTGGCATCCCTCTGTCCGTGGTGGATAGGGGCGGTGGGTTTAGGGCACTAACTTCAGAGGGTAAAAAAATGAAAAGACTGATTATTCCCGTTCTGGCCGGCGCGATGTCGCTGGCCGCGTTCCAGGCAATGGCCGCCGACAAGGTGACGTTGCAGCTGAAATGGGTCACGCAGGCCCAGTTCGCCGGCTACTATGTCGCCAAGGCCAAGGGTTTCTATGAGGCCGAAGGTCTCGACGTCGACATCAAGCCGGGCGGTCCCGATATCGCGCCCGAGCAGGTGATCGCCGGCGGCGGCGCCGATGTCATCGTCGACTGGATGGGCGGTGCGCTGGCTGCCCGCGAAAAGGGTGTGCCGCTGGTCAACATCGCCCAGCCGTTCAAGAAGGCCGGCATGGAGCTGGTCTGCCCGAAGGACGGCCCGATCAAGACCGAAGCCGACTTCAAGGGTCACACGCTCGGCGTCTGGTTCTTCGGCAACGAGTATCCGTTCTACGCCTGGATGAACAAGCTCGGTCTCAAGACCGACGGCGGCCCCGACGGCGTCACCGTCTTGAAGCAGAGCTTCGACGTGCAGCCGCTGATCCAGAAGCAGGCGGATTGTATCTCGGTCATGACTTACAACGAGTACTGGCAGTTGATCGACGCCGGCTACAAGCCGGAACAGCTGACCGTGTTCAACTACTCGGCCATGGGCAACGACCTGCTTGAGGACGGGCTCTATGCGTCCGAAGACAAGCTCAAGGACCCGGCCTTCGAAGACAAGATGGTGCGTTTCGTGCGCGCCTCGATGAAGGGCTGGAAATACGCCATCGACAACAATGACGAAGCCGCTGGCATCGTCATGGACGGCGGCGGCCAGGACGAGAACCACCAGAAGCGCATGATGAGCGAAGTCGCCAAGCTGATCGACAATGCCGACGGCAAGCTCGACCCGGCGACCTACGAGCGCACCGCCAAGGCGCTGCTCGACCAGAAGATCATCACCAAGGAGCCGACTGGCGCCTACACCACCGCCATCACCGACAAGGCGGTCAAGTAAGCCTACTGCGCATGATCTCGAGACGCGGCGCCTCCGGCAGAAATGTCAGAGGCGCCGTTCCTTTATGGTGTTCATGACGAAGCTGGTCTCGATCGAGGCGACGCATTTCAGCCGCGCGATCTTTTCCTTGATGAAGCGCTCGTACTGCTCGAGGCTTCCCGTCACCACTTTCAGCACATAGTCGCGCGAGCCGGTGACGAGGTGACATTCCAGCACCTCTTCCCAGCCGCGAATCGCGTCCTCGAACATGACGATCTCGTCTTCGTTCTGGCGGCTGAGCCGGATGGTGGCGATGGCGACCATGTTCCAGCCGAAGGCTGAGGGATCGACCAGCGTGGTGTAGCCTCTGATGACGCCGGTCTCCTCCAACCGCCGCACCCGCCTCAGGCAGGGCGACGGCGACAGGCCGATCCGCTCGGCAAGCTCATTGTTGGTGATGCGGGCGTCGGCCTGCAGTTCGCGCAGGATTTTCAGGTCGAAATCATCGGCTATCTTCTGCTGCACTTTCGGTCTCTCCGGGCAATTTGTTGCGGGAATGCAGCCATGCGAGCCCAAAAATAGCAAGGACCGGCGGAACGGGATCGCATAAATTGCCGTTCACTATGTCACTCGAACAGGCAGGAAAGATCATGACCGCGCCACGCCCGTCGAAAACCCATAACGGCAACCACAAGCTCCACCCGGAGACGCTGATGCTGAGCTATGGCTTCGATCCGCAACTTTCGGAGGGTGCGGTCAAGCCGCCGGTGTTCCTGACCTCGACCTTCGTGTTCAAGTCGGCGGAAGAAGGACGCGACTTCTTCGACTACACCTCCGGCCGCAAGGAGCCGCCGAGCGGCACGGCGTCGGGCCTGGTCTATTCGCGCTTCAACCATCCCAACAGCGAGATCGTCGAGGACCGGCTGGCGATCTATGAGGGGGCGGATGCCTGCATCCTGTTTTCATCCGGCATGTCGGCGATCGCCACCACGCTGCTTGCCTATATCAGGCCGGGCGACGTCATCCTTCATTCGCAGCCGCTTTACGGCGGCACCGAGACGCTGTTGACGCGCACGCTCTCCGGTTTCGGTATCGGTGCTGTCGGTTTCGGGGACGGCGTTGACGAGACGGCGGTGCGCTCCGCCGCCGATGGGGCCGTCGCGAAGGGCCGCGTGTCGGTCATCCTGATCGAGACGCCGTCAAATCCGACCAACAGCCTGGTCGACATCGCGCTGATGCGCAAGATCGCCGACGAGATCGGCGCGAGCCAAGGGTCGACGCCGATCGTCGTGTGCGACAACACGCTCCTCGGCCCGGTGTTCCAGCGGCCCATCGAACATGGCGCCGATGTCTCTGTCTATTCGCTGACCAAATATGTCGGCGGCCATTCCGACCTCATCGCGGGCGCCGCCATGGGCAGCAAGGCGGTCACCAAGCCGATCAAGGCGCTGCGCGGCGCGATCGGCACGCAGCTCGACCCGCATTCCTGCTGGATGCTTGGCCGCTCGCTGGAGACGCTGTCGATCCGCATGGAGCGGGCCAACGACAATGCGCGCCTGGTCGCCGAATTCCTGCGCGACCATGCCAAGGTCGAGAAGGTGCATTACCTTCCGTTCCTGGGCGAGGAAACGCCGGCTGGCCGCACCTACAGGGCGCAATGCACTGGTGCCGGCTCGACCTTCTCCTTCGATATCAAGGGCGGAGAGAAGGCGGCTTTCGCCTTTCTCAACAACCTGCAGATATTCAAGCTGGCGGTGAGCCTGGGCGGAACGGAATCCTTGGCCAGCCACCCGGCAGCCATGACCCATTCGGGCATACCCTTCGAGGTGCGCCAGCGCATCGGCGTGCTGGAGACCACGGTCAGGCTGTCGATCGGCGTCGAGCACCCGGATGATCTCATCGCCGACCTGACCCAGGCGCTGGCGGCGGTCTGACGCCACCGTGGGGTGTCGCGCGGTCCATTAGTTTGCACGTAAGTGTTACTCGCGCGCAGCCATTCGCTCTTATAAGCGTTGTGCCGATACATCCGCGCGCCGGGGAGCCGTGGCTGGATGTCATCAGCAAACGGAGATTCTCATGCGTATCCAATCCTTGGCACCGATGCTTTCGGCACTGGCCATCTCGGCGTCCTTCCTTACGGCAGCGCCGGCCCTGGCCGAGACGGTGAAGCTGAAAGCGACGCTCGACGGCGACCAGCAGAACCCGCCGGTGACCACGAAAGGCAAGGGCACCGCAGCTCTTACCTTCGACACGGCCACGAAGAAACTCAGCTGGAACGTCAAATATTCCGGCCTCAGCGGGCCGGCGACCGCCGGGCATATTCACGGCCCAGCCGCGATGGGTGAAAACGCCGGGGTGGCGATCCCGTTCAAGGGCAAGCTCAAGAGCTCGATCAAAGGGTCGGCCGTGCTGACCGACGCGCAGGCCGCCGACCTGATGGCCGGCAAGGACTATGTCAACGTGCACACGGCAGCCAACAAGGACGGCGAAATCCGCGGACAGATCGAGACCGCCAAGTAGCGCAAGCCGCATGACAAAAAGGGGCGGGCGACCGCCTCTTTTTTTGTTTGGACTACGCCTTGTCGCGTATCTGCGTCATCGTCTTGGTCGGCGTGATCGCTTCGGGGTCGAGGCGGATTTCCACGATCGCCGGCTTGCCGCTGGCGCGGGCACGTTCGAAGGCGGGAGCGAAATCGGCGGTCTTGTCGACCGTTTCGCCATGGCCGCCATAGGCGCGGGCCAAGGCCGCGAAATCGGGGTTCTTGAGATCGGTGGCGACGACGCGGCCGGGATATTCGCGCTCCTGGTGCATGCGGATGGTGCCGTAGATGCCGTTGTTGACGACGACCACAATGATAGGCAGGTCATACTGCACGGCGGTGGCAAATTCCTGCCCGTTCATCAGGAAGCAGCCGTCGCCGGCGAAAGCGACCACGGTGCGCTCCGGGAACAGCTCCTTGGCGGCGACGGCCGCAGGCGTGCCATAGCCCATCGAGCCTGACGTCGGCGCACCTTGAGTGGCGAAGCGGCGGAAGCGGTGGAAACGATGCACCCAGGTGGCGTAATTGCCGGCGCCGTTGGTGAGGATGGCGTCGTCGGGCAGCATCTTTTCGAGATAGTTCATGATCGGGCCCATCTGGACCGAGCCGGGGCCGCCTTCCGGTGGCGTCGACCAGTCGAGATAGGCGGCATGCAGCTTTGGCGTCTCGGTTGCCCAGACGGGTGCGGAGGCGGGCTTGCGCCTGGCGAAAGCGTCGATGAAGGCAGAAGGCGAGGCGTTGATCGCCAGTGTCGGCCTGTAGACGCGGCCGAGTTCGCCGGCGTCGGCATGGATATGGACCAGCGTCTGGTCGGGGTAGGGGCTTTTCAGCAGCGTGTAGTCCGAGGAGGGCATTTCGCCCATGCGGCCGCCGATCAGCAGCACGAGATCGGCCTGCTTGATCGCTGTCGCCAGCTTCGGATTGATGCCGATGCCGACATCGCCGGCATAGTTCGGGTGCAGATGATCGAACAGCATCTGGCGGCGGAAGGAGCAGCCGACCGGCAGTGACCAGGCCTCGGCGATCGTGCGCATCTGTGCCACGGCATCGGCGTCCCAGCGCGTGCCGCCGAGGATGACGAACGGCCGCTTGGCCTTAGCCAGCAGCTTTTCCAGCGCGTCGAGCTCCGCTTCGCCCGGCCGTGTCTCAACCGGCGTGTGCGGCAAGGCGATAGGTGCTTCGACGATACTGGTCAGCATGTCTTCGGGCAGCGAGATCACCACCGGGCCGGGACGGCCCGATGTCGCCACCGCGAAGGCTCGGGTGACGAATTCGGGGATGCGCGAGGCGTCGTCGATCTCGACCACCCATTTGGCGATATCGCCGAAGAACCTCTTGTAGTCCACTTCCTGAAAAGCCTCGCGCTCCTTGGCGTGGCTGGCGACCTGGCCGATGAACAGGATGACGGGTATCGAATCCTGCATGGCGATGTGGATGCCGGCCGAGGCGTTGGTGGCGCCGGGGCCGCGGGTAACGAAGCAGATTCCGGGCTTGCCGGTCAGGCGGCCGTGGCAATCGGCCATCATCGCGGCACCGCCTTCCTGGCGGCAGACGATGGTGCGGATCGCTGAATCGTGCAGCGCGTCGAGCACCGCCAGATAGGATTCACCCGGCACGCAATAGATGCGGTCGGTGCCATTGGCTTCGAGCGCGTCGACGATGAGTTGTCCGCCGGTCTTCATTGTCCAGACTTCTCCAGTTCGGCAAGGATTTCTTGCGTGTGCTCGCCCAGGCGTGGCGAGGGGCGCTCATAGATCAGCGGCGTGCCGGACATCACCATCGGCGCACGCACCGAAGGCAGAAGATTGCCATGGCCGTCGTCGAGATCGAGCCGCATGCCGCGCGCGATGGTCTGCGGGTCGGCGAACATCTGGCCGATCGTGTTGATCGGGCTCGCCGGCACGCTGGCCGCTTCCAGCTTGGCCAGCAGCGGATCGCGGTCAAAAATCTTCAGCGCCTCGATCATGCGCTCGCGCAGCTTGACCCGGTTGGCGACCCGGGCAGGATTGGTGGCGAAGTCGGGATTGGCAGGCAGGTCGTCCAGTCCGACAGCGGCGCAGAATTTGGCGAACTGGCCGTCATTGCCGACCGCCAGGATGATGTGCCCGTCCCGGACCGGCACCACCTCATACGGGGCGATGTTCATATGCGCATTGCCCATCTGCACCGGCGATTGGCCGGAGACGAGATAGTTCAAATTCTGGTTGCCGAGCGCCGAGATCTGGGTGTCGAAAAGCGCCATGTCGACGTGCTGGCCTTCGCCGGTCTGCTCGGCATGGCGCAATGCTGCCTGGATGGCGATGACCGAATAAAGGCCGGTGAAGATGTCGGAGATGGCGACGCCCGCCTTTTGCGGCTCGCGGCCGACCTCGCCGGTGATCGACATCATGCCGGCCATGGCCTGGATGATGAAGTCGTAGCCGGCGCGCGGCGCGTAGGGACCATCCTGGCCAAAGCCGGTGATCGAGCAATAGACGAGGCGCGGGTTGATCTGGCGCAGGCTGTCATAGTCGAGGCCGTATTTCTTCAGGCCGCCGAGCTTGAAGTTCTCGATCAGCACGTCCGAGGTGGCGACCAGCCGGCGCACGGTCTCGGCGCCTTCCGGCGTCGAGAAATCGATGGCGATGGAACGCTTGCCGCGATTGCAGGAATGGTAATAGGCGGCCGACAGGTTCTCGCCGTCCTTGCCCATGACGAAGGGCGGGCCCCATTTGCGGGTGTCGTCGCCGCCATCGGGGCTTTCGACCTTGATGACATCGGCGCCGAGATCGGCAAGCAACTGCCCGGCCCATGGCCCGGCAAGGATGCGGGCGAGTTCGACGACGCGGACGCCTTTCAGCGGGGGCTCAGCCATGAATCACCGTGATTGCCGCAATCACCGTGATTGCTGCGAAACCAGAGCCTCTATCAAGCCCTGCAACGGCTGTCACGGCTCTTGCAATGGGCCAATCCGTCAAACTTTGAGGACTTCGTCGGCCCAAATGGCGAAATCACCCATGATGATGTCGCGGTTCACCTCGTTCAGGCTTTCGTGGCGGGTGTCGGCGTAAACCTTTGAAACCAGATTCGAAAAACCCATCTCGCGCATGCGGCTGGCAAGATGCGTGATCCCTTTGCCATAATCCGAGGCGGGATCCTTTTCGCCACCGACGATGCTGACGGGCAGGTCGCGCCGGATACCGGCAAAGCCGGCATCCTTGCCGCCGTTCAGCGCCATGCCGACGAGGTCGCGCCACATCGATACCGAGGCATCCCAGCCGCAGAGCGGATCGGCGATGTATTTCGCCACTTCCGCCTCGTCGCGCGACAGCCAATCGAGCAATGTGCGGTGGTTGGGCACCGCCTTGCCCCAGGCCTGGAAGGTGAGCTTCGGCAGCAGACGCGACGGCACGTCGGAGCCGAGCCGCATTCTCTCCCAGGCAAGGACGCCCAGCGCTACCTGTCCGAGCAAGCCTTGGGAGAAATTTCCGTTCCAGATCGCGGCGGCATGGATGCGGGGCGAATGACTTAAAAGGAAATTCAACGCCACGGATGCGCCCATCGAATGACCAAACAGGATGACCGGTCTGTTTGGCTGTTCGCTGGCGATAAGGTCATGGATGGCGCCGACGTCGGCGATCACCTTGGCCGGGCCGTCCCTGTCGGCGAACCTGCCGAGCGGCGTGTTGGGCGCCTTGGTCGCGCCATGGCCGCGATGATCGTGGACATAGACGTGGAAGCCGCGGGAGCCAAGATAATCGGCAAAGCGGGCATAGCGCGCTGCGTGCTCGGCCAGCCCGTGATTGATCTGGACGACGGCGCGTGCCCGGCCATCGGCCTGCCTGACGAAAAGATTGAGATGGGCACCGGTCGGCGAGGCAACCACGCGCTGCTGGCTGAATGACATGCCGCCTGGTCCCGCCCTTGCATTATCGTCGTTGGCTTTGTTTGCGCCGGCCCACATTATGCGTCAATCCGGCAAACCCGCTTTTCGCGACGATGTTTCTTGCGTTTGGCCAGCAAAATATCGCAATTCTGACATGGAGACAGCTTCAGTCTGTCGCCCACTTGTCCAGCCGGGGATTTTCCATGCGTAGTGCTGTCATTTTCGGATTGGCCATGCTGGCGGCGTCGCTGGCCGGGGCGGCGCGTGCCGACGTCAAGATGAGCGGCAGCTTTGTCGCCGACGCTGCCTGTCCGGCAACGCAAGCCATTAAGAACGGCAAGAACCCCGGCAATGTCTCGACCGATGCCGGGAAGAGCTACCAGCTGCTTGCCGGCAACAAGGATGCGCCGACGCACTACCTTATCCTGGTTCCGGGCGCCGATCCGGAGCGCCGCTGGGTGAAGGTCAGTTGCGGCCACGTTTCCGGCAGCAGCGCGGCGACCGTGCCGGCCGCACCTGACGACCAAGGCAAGCCGGCGGCGTCGGGAAAACCCGAATACGTCTTCGCGCTGAGCTGGCAGCCGGCGTTTTGCGAGACAAAGTCGAACAAGACGGAATGCAAGGCGCAGAACGCCGGTGATTTCGACGCGACGCATTTCACCTTGCATGGATTGTGGCCGCAGCCGAACGGCAATTTCTATTGCCAGGCGACGGCGAGCGACAAGGCCAACGACAATCCGGCCCACTGGAAAGACCTGCCGCCGGTCAATCTGGACGCCAACACCCGCACGGAGCTCGATCAGGTGATGCCTGGAACGGCCTCCCACCTCGAGCGGCATGAATGGATCAAGCACGGCACCTGCTACGGCAAGAGCCAGCAGGACTATTTCTCCGACGCGCTCAATTTAATGCGTGCGGTGAACAGCTCGCCGGTGCGCGATCTCTTTGCCAAGAACATCGGCGGCAAGCTGACGGCGGACCAGATCCGCGGCGCTTTCGACAGCGCCTTCGGCGCGGGGGCAGGCGACCGGGTGCGCGTGTCCTGCGTCATCGATCCGTCGAGCGGCAGGCGGCTGATCGGCGAACTGACGCTCGGTCTCGCCGGTCCGATCGGCCCGAACAGCTCGCTCAAGAATCTGCTGCTGGCTTCGGTGCCGACCAACAAGGCCGGTTGCCCGACAGGCAATGTCGACGCGATCGGCTTCCAGTAACTCTCAACAGAGGTACCGGACTGTCGCCCTGCCGTGCCCTGGTGCTATGCTGCGAGCGCATCATTCTGGCGGGGGCGGCAATGGATGGCATGACGAGCAGCGCGCTGGCGCGGCTGGCTTTCTGGGCCAAGGGCATGGTCTCGATAAACGATGCCCGCATGGAATGGCCGGGCTTTTCGTATACCGACGCCGAGTGGGCACGCATGCGAACGCTCTCCGAACCGATCGGCGTCGGCACGTACCAGCTGTTCACGATCGTCAATGCGGTGATCTTCATCATTATCGCGGCGGTCGGCATTTTCGGCGCCTTCCTGCCGCTGGCGACGTTGCTGTTTCCGGTGCCGGCGGACACCAGCGCGTTGAAATTCTCCTCGCTGCTGGCCGCTTGCACTTTCTTGATCATCGGACTCGGCCTGCCGATCTCGATGCGTCTTTCGGCCATGCTGGTCGGCGGCGAGACGATGCGAGCAGCACTTGTTTCCGCGCCCGGCGACGAGGCGTTGGCGTCGAAAGTCTCGTGGCAGATCAACCGCATCATGATGATCCTATGCGGCCTGCTGGTGCCGGGCATCCTGCTGTTCATTGCCTACGATATTGAGGCCGGGCCGATTATCACGGCGCTGAAATGGCTGGCGATCGCGCTGATGGCGGTTTCAACCGTGACGGGCTTTCGACGGCAGAGGAAGTCGTAACGAACTAAATCCGCGCGGACTTTGTCCATGCAGCGGCCGTGTCGGCTTCGTGGCCGCCCGGCTCGCCGACGACGCGGTCGCGGCCGGTCGACTTCGCCTTGTAGAGACGCTGGTCGGCAAGCGCGAACAGGTCGGCTAGGCAGCGCGTGGTTTCGCTGACGCTGGAAACGCCGGTGCTGACGGTGAACTCGAATCGACTGGTGGCCGCTGAAGCCTTGATCGCATGGCGAATGCTTTCGCCAAGCAGCCTGGCGACCGAGTGCGGACAAGAACTGAGGATGGCGAATTCCTCACCGCCGATGCGGAACACCTGGTCCTCGGGACTGGCGACCTCGCGCAGCAGCGCGGCAACGGCCTTCAACACCTTGTCGCCTTCGGCATGGCCGAAACGGTCGTTGATCGATTTGAAATGATCGACATCGATGATCAGCAGGCTGAGCGGCCTGGCGGTGCGCAGGCTGACCTGGACGGCGGCTTCACCGTCGGCGTCGAAGCGCCCGCGGTGCAGCAGGCCGGTCAGCCCGTCACGGCCGACATGTTCGACCAGCGCCTCGTAGCGTTCGCGATAGGTCAGCGTATCGAAGATATCGGTCAATCCGCGCGGCGCAGTGACCTGGCGCTCCTCAAACCATTTGAGATAGGCAACGAGCATGGTGCTGAAGGTCACCGCCGCCGCCATCTTGGCGAACCAGCCGCCGAAAAAGACGGCTATCGGCGCGCCGGCAACGAAATGCAGGGCGGTGAAAAAACCGGCCTGGTCCAAGGTCAGCACGCAAGCGACGGAAATCAGGATGCGTGCGAACGGCGCCTTGCGAAGATACCGACCAAGCTTTTCGTACAGCAGGATGATCAGGATGGCATCGACGAACAGCAGCGTCGTGCCCCATACCATCAGCCAGCCCATCTGGTCGATGAAGCCGATGTCTGGAAGCCTGCCGTCGGGAAGTGCCGCGATGGTGTGCAGGCGCAGCAGCAGCACCAGCCCGATCATCAGCGCATTGCCGAGCAGCAGGCCGTAGATCGGCTGACGCACGGTTGCAGCGTCCTCCTTCATATAGAGCAGCAAAAGCATGACCAGCTTGCCGGAAAACAGCACCGCCGAGCCAGGCGAGACCAGGCCGAACGGCAGAGCGACGTAAAAGACGCTGGCGAGATAGGTCTCGAGGAAGTGCATGACACCGAGCGCGCAGACGAATACGCCGAGGCCGATACGCCGTCTGAAGCGGAAAAGCGTCACCATGACGCTGAAGTAGACGACCGCTTCGGCAAGGAGCAGGAAACTGTTCAGCAATGCCGTCGACCCGATCTCTTTCTCGAAATCGCGAATAGCGAGCGATTCCACTCCGATCCTGTTTTGACGCCGAAGAGTTAACCGGAGATTTCAGCACGCTTCGTGCTGGTGGAAAACTTCGGCGATTGGCGGACACTTCCGCGTGTGACCGGGCAGATATGGCAAAAGCGATTGCCGTTCGCCGCCGCATCGCCTACATAGCGGCCAACCTCCACTCAATTCGACAGATCCAGTCAGTTTTCTGGGCCAGTCAGTTTTTTCAGGGAAAGCGCGCGTGGCACGCCAGTTCATCTATCACATGGCCGGCCTCAACAAGGCCTATGGCACCAAGAAGGTGCTCGAGAATGTCCATCTCTCCTTCTATCCCGACGCCAAGATCGGCATCCTCGGCCCCAACGGTTCGGGCAAGTCGACGATCCTCAAGATCATGGCCGGGCTCGACAAGGAGTGGAACGGCGAAGCCTGGCTGGCCGAAGGCGCCACTGTCGGCTACCTGGCGCAGGAGCCGGCGCTCGATCCGGACAAGACCGTGTTCGAAAATATCATGGAAGGGGTCGCTGCCAAGACCGCCGTCATCGAACGCTATAACGAATTGATGATGAACTATTCCGACGAGACGGCCGACGAGTCGGCCAAGCTCCAGGACGAAATGGACCGGCTCAACCTGTGGGATCTCGAACAGCAGGTCGAGATGGCGATGGAAGCGCTGGGCTGCCCGCCCAAGGATTCGGAAGTCACCAAGCTTTCGGGCGGCGAGCGGCGCCGCGTAGCACTTTGCCAGCTCCTGCTGCGCCAACCCGACCTGCTGCTGCTCGACGAACCGACCAACCATCTCGACGCCGAAACCACGGCGTGGCTGGAAAAGCATCTGCGCGCCTATCCGGGCGCCGTGATGATCATCACCCACGATCGCTACTTCCTCGACAATGTCACCGGCTGGATCCTCGAACTCGATCGCGGCCGCGGCATTCCTTATGAGGGCAACTACACCAAATACCTCGAAGCCAAGGCCAAGCGGCTCAAGCAGGAAGGCCGCGAGGACGATGCCCGTCAGCGCGCCATCGGCCGCGAGCGCGAATGGATCCAGTCGAGCCCGAAGGCCCGCCAGACCAAGTCCAAGGCGCGTATCCGGGCGTTCCAGGATCTTTTGGATGCAGCCGACAAGCGGCGTCCGAGCGATACGCAGATCGTCATCCCGCATGGCGAGCGGCTCGGCAATGTGGTGATCGAGGCGGAAGGCCTGTCGAAGGGCTTTGGCGACACGCTTTTGATCGACGGCCTGGAATTCAAGCTGCCGCCCGGCGGCATCGTCGGCGTCATCGGCCCGAACGGCGCCGGCAAGACGACGCTGTTTCGTATGATCACCGGCCAGGAAAAGCCGGATGCGGGCTCGGTCCGCGTCGGCGAAACGGTCAAGCTCGGCTATGTCGACCAGAGCCGCGATGCGCTCGATCCGTCAAAGACGGTGTGGGAAGAGATTTCCGGCGGCGCCGAAGTGGTCAAGCTCGGCAAGTTCGAGGCCAACACGCGTGCCTATTGCGCGTCGTTCAACTTCCGTGGCGGCGACCAGCAGCAGAAGGTCGGTAACCTGTCCGGCGGCCAGCGCAACCGCGTGCATTTGGCCAAGATGCTGAAGACCGGCGGCAATGTGCTGCTGCTCGACGAACCGACCAACGATCTCGACACCGAAACGCTGGCGGCACTCGAAGACGCGCTGGAAAACTTCGGCGGCTGCGCCGTCATCATCTCGCACGATCGTATGTTCCTCGATCGCCTGGCGACGCACATCCTCGCCTTCGAGGGCGACAGCCATGTCGAATGGTTCGAAGGCAATTTCGAGGATTACGAGCAGGACAAGATCCGCCGCCTCGGGCCGGATGCCGTCAACCCGCACCGCATGACCTACAAGAGGCTGACGCGGTAAGGGGTTTTAGGGCGGCGATCTCAACCAGCATGAGGAGCTCAAATGGCTGATTGGTCCGCCGCCCAATATGTGAAATTCGAAGACGAGCGCACGCGGCCCGCGCGGGATTTGGTCGCGCAGGTGCCGGTGGACTTCCCGCGCCGGGTCGTCGACATCGGCTGCGGGCCGGGCAACTCGACCGCGCTGCTTGTCGAGCGCTGGCCGGATGCTGAGGTGAGCGGCTTCGACACTTCGCCCGACATGATCGAGAAGGCGCGGGCGCGTCTGCCCGCGGTCACCTTTGATCTCGCCGATGCCTCCGAATGGCAGCCGGCGGAGCCGGTCGACGTGATTTTCGCCAATGCTGTGTTCCAATGGCTGCCTACCCATCCGGCGGTGTTCCAGCGGCTGATGGGCTTCCTCGCCCTAGGCGGCGCGCTTGCCGTCCAGATGCCCGACAATCTGGGCGAGGATTCGCACCGCCTGATGCGGGAGACCGCCGCCGAAATGCCATTTGCCGAAAAGCTCAAGGGCGCGGCACGCGGGCCGTTGCCGGCGGTGTCGTTCTACTATGACCTGCTGTCGCCGCTCAGCGACCGGCTTGATATCTGGCACACCATCTACAACCATCCGCTTGCCGACGCGCAGGCGATCGTCGAATGGGTGAAATCGACGGGCCTGAAGCCGTTCCTCGATCCGCTGGACGCCGAGGAGAGGGCGATGTTCCTCGAATGTTACACGGCCAAGATCGCCAAGGCCTATCCGAAGACGGCTGATGGCAAGGTGCTCTTGCGCTTTCCGCGCATTTTCATTGTCGCAAAACGAGCTTGATTATCCATGTCGCGCGGCGCCTTAGGGCCGCTTGGCTTTGGCTGTGGCCATGTCGAGGGATCGGCTTCAGTCGGCCCAGATCTTTGGTTTAAGCCGGCGTAAACCGCCTCGGTGAGAAAACTGTTGCGCCGGAGCGTTCCGGCGCCCACATGAAGCCGCAGCGCCTGCGGATGGGACGGACTGGACATGCATCGCGTCATCATCAGCGGCATCGGCGTTGAAATCCCCGAACCCACAATCACCAATGAAGAACTGGTCGCCAGCTTCAATGCCTGGGTCGACCTGGAAAACGCGCGTCGCCAGGATACCGGTGAGCCGCCGCTGGCGAAATCGGACAGCGACTTCATCGTCCACGCCTCGGGCGTGCGCACCCGCCATGTCATAGAGCGCGAAGGCATTCTCGATCCGACCCGGATGGCGCCGCGCATTCCGGCGCGGCCCGACGATGCGCTGTCGCTGGAGGCGGAGTTCGGAATCGCCTCGGCGAAGAAGGCCCTCGACCACGCCGGGCTGCAGCCGTCGGATATCGACCTGGTGATCTGCTCGGCCTCGCATCACCAGCGGCCCTATCCGGCGATCGCCATCGAAATGCAGGAGGCGTTGGGGACGAAGGGGGCCGGCTTCGACATGGGGCTTGGCTGTTCTTCGGCCGCGGCCGCGTTGCACGTCGCCGTCAACCTGGTGCGGTCGGGCGCGCACAAACGCATCCTGGTGACGACGCCGGAGATCATCACCGGCCATCTCAATTTCCGCGACCGGCAGACGCATTTCATCTTCGGCGACGCTTCGGTGTCGATGGTGGTCGAAGGCCTGGCCAAGGGCGACAAGCGGCCGGGGCGCTTCGAAGTGCTCGACACGCGCGTCTGGACGCAGATGTCGAACAACATCCGCACCAATCTGGGCTATCACACCCGCACCGCCCAGGAAGATCCTTACATGATCAATCTGGAAGGCAATCTGATCAAGCAGGTCGGCAACAAGGTGTTCAAGGAAGTCACTGTCGCCGGGCAAAAATTCATCGTCGAATTCCTCGCCGAGCACGGGCTGACGCCGCAGGCGATCCGGCGCTTCTGGCTGCATCAGGCCAATGCGCGGATGAATGCCATGATCCTGAAACTGTCGTTCGGCCACGAGGTCGACCATGACCGCGCGCCGATGGTGCTGGAGCGGCTGGGCAACACGGCGGGCGCCGGCGCCATCGTCGCGCTGTCGGAGAACCACGCCGACATGAAGCCCGGCGATTTCGGCCTGATCTGCGCCTTTGGCGCGGGGTATTCGATAGGCGGCGCGCTGTTGCGGATGCTCTAGCTATGTCGATATTCAGGTGAGGCCGCCCGGCGAATAGCAGCTTCCTGCGCTTCCCCGGCTCGGCCTGACCTGAATCTCAACACACCTTGGCGCGCAATACGTCTTGTTGCGTCAGGCTGGTGCGAACGGCACCAGAATCGGCCTGGCGATCGCCATCCCATCGGTGACGTTGATCGGACGATCAGCACTTTCGACTGGACGCCGCGAAGTCCGCCCGGCTAATTCGCTGGATGACGAGAGAAAAGAACGCCATGCTGGATCTCTTCCCCGAGGCTGAAAAGCCGATCGAAATCATCCCCGCGCGAAAGCTTACCGCCAAGGCGGCAGCGCTTTACGTGGCGCCGGCGGATCATTTTCAGACGCGCCCGGTGGACGAATTGCTGCTGGATTTCGATGGCATAGCAGGCGATTTTCATGCCGGACCGACACGCCGCTCGGGCGGGCGCGAGCCCTGGTATCCGCGCGGCACCGAAATGCGCAACGAACGGCAATTGTCCATAGTGGCAGCGGACGAACTGGCGGTTGTTGCCCAACGCATGGGCCTGGCCGAGATCAGGCCGGAGTGGATCGGCGCCAATCTTGTGATCGAAGGGGTGCCGAACCTCTCGATGCTGCCGGCCGGCACGCTGCTGTTCTTCAAGGGCGGCGTCACCATCAAGATTGACGCACAGAACGGACCTTGCCGCATCGCCGGCCGGTCGATCGCCGAAAACGCCGGAATGGCCGACGTCGAAGCCGGCGCGTTGCTGTTCCCAAAAATGGCGAAGCGGCTGCGCGGCGTCGTCGCCTGGGTCGAGAAGCCGGGAACGGTCAGGGTCGGCGAAGAAATCTCGGTGCGCGTGCCGGAGCAGTGGATCTATTCGGCATAGCTGTGCGGCAACCAAAGGGCAGGGGCTACGCCGCCGTGGCGGCGTAGCCAAGCTCACTAGGCGTTAGCTTTGCGGTTCTTCTTGGCGCCTTGCGCCATAACGGAAACGTGGTCCCACTTGTCCCATGTGGCGAGTCGGTTGGCGTATTCCTGGCGTATCATCGGCAGGCCGCCGTCGCCGAAGAACACCCTGAGCGGTGGCTCGGCCGCATCGACAATGGCCAGCATCGCCGGCCCGGTGGCCTCTGGATCGCCGGCAACGGAATTGGCGCGGCGCTCTGCCATCTTCGCACGGGCGGGCGCATAGGCCTCGATCGGCTGAGAGATCTTGGCCGACGGGCCGGCCCAGTCGGTGGAGAAGCCGCCCGGTTCGACCAGCGTCACATGGATGCCGAATTCCGCGACCTCGATGCTCAGCGACTGGCTGAAGGCCTCCAGCGCCCATTTCGAGGCGTGGTAGAGGCCGAGCGAGGCAAAGGCATTGACGCCGCCGATCGACGAAATCTGGATGATGTGGCCGGAACGCTGCGCCCGCATGATCGGCAGTGCGGCCTGAGTGACCCACAGCGCGCCGAGGACATTGGTTTCGATCTGGTCGCGAGCTTCCTGTTCGCTGACCTCTTCGATGGCGCCGAAATGGCCGTAGCCGGCATTGTTGATGACGACGTCGAGTCGGCCAAAACGCTTGTGCGCCTCGGCGACAGCGGCATCGACGGCTTTCTTGTCGGTGACGTCGAGCTTTATCGCGGCAATCCTGTCGCCGTATTTCTCGACGAGATCGGCG
>NZ_RZTB01000032.1:19412-44841 GCF_003997735.1 Mesorhizobium sp. M7A.F.Ca.MR.148.00.0.0
CGGCGAGCGTGCCGGCATCGCGGGCGGTCGCCGCGACGCTGTCGCCGCGTGCGAGTGCGGCCTCGGCCCAGACGCGGCCAAAGCCCTTCGACGATCCGGTGATGAACCAAACCTTTGATGTCATGATCTTGGAGTCCTTGCCCCTGCGGGCGTGATTTCGGGTGAAAGCGGAGGCTTCTCCGCTTTCGGGCATATACGGTCCATCCTCTGATTTTCCAGAGGCGACGGGAATCTTTTGAAAAAGACGCCTGAATTATCGGGGATAATTCACCTGAGACGACCAGGCCGGGTCATCGTGCTTTTGCCAGTAGCGCGCCATCAGCCGGCTGGTGATCGGTCCGACCTTGCCGTTGGCGATTGCCGCGCCGTCGATCTCGGTCACCGGCATGATGCCGCCCGCGGTCGAGGTGATGAATACCTCGTCGGCCTCGCGCAATGCCGTGACGCTGACATCGGCCGCGGTGGCGGCAAGACCTTGTTCTGCGCACAGGTCAAAGACAGTGCGGCGGGTGATGCCGGGCAGCACGCCAATGGAAGGCGTCGACAGCTTGCCGTCCCTGACGCAGAAGACGTTGAAGCCCGGACCCTCGGCGACATTGCCGTTGAAGTCGAGGATCAACGCGGTCTCGGCGCCGCGATCATAGGCATCGTAGAGGCCGCGCACCAGATCGAGCCAGTGGTAGTTCTTGATCGCCGGGTCGATCGAGGCCGGCGGAATGCGCATCTTGTCGCTGATGGCGACACGCAGGCCGCGCTGCAACTGCTCGGCATTGGCGACCGAGCCGAACGGCACGGCGAACGCCATGAAGCGGTTGACCGCCTGGCGCGGGTCGCGGCTGAAAGTCGGCGAGGCGCCGCGCGTGCACAGCATCTCGACATAGGCGGCGCGATGACCCGACAGCGCCACGCAATTGTGCAGGATTTCGGCCACGCCTTTGCGGTCGAAGGGAATGATCATGCGCAGTTTTTCCAGCCCGCCGAAGAAGCGCTCGAGATGCAAGTCGAGGCGGAAGAAGCGGCCATTCCAGACATGCACGGTGTCGTAGGTGGCGTCGGAATGCAGAAAACCCCAGTCCAGCACCGAGATCTTGGCCTGCGACATCGGCAGGTATTGGCCATCGAGGAAGGCGACGCCCTCGGGATAGGAGTGCGGGTCGACATGGCGGTCGCCAACCACGGGCAGTTGCTTCTCGTCCTGTGTTGCCATCGTCCGGCTCATCGGGGCCTCCTGTCACGCAGGCGAGAGGCTAGCGGCGCTGGGCAGAAGGCATAGAGCCACCCGCCCGGCGCTGTTCGGCCTCCATGACGATCTGGCCGATACATTCGATCGCGATTGCCCTATCGTTCCGGGTCTGAACGGGAGGGGAAAATGGGCAGGTTTGGGGCCGTCACAGCGGCAATGATGATGTTCGCCGCTGCGGGCGACGCCCGCGCCCAGTGCGCGCGCGAAGGCGAGGAATTGTGCCAGAGCAGCCAGACCTATCGCTGCGAGAAAACCGGCGGCGAATTGGCACCGATCTTCCAGAACCTGCCTTGTGCGGTGAACGTGCCGTCGCTGAGCGGCACCTGGGTAGGCAATGGCCACCAGAGCCCGGCGGGTGACGCCGGCGCCGACTGGGCGATCGCCATGACGATCAATGATGGCAGCGCGTCGATCGATTATCCGTCGCTCGGCTGCGGCGGATCGCTGTCGCAGACATCAAGGGACGACATTTCGGCGGAATACCACGAGAGCATCACCTACGGTCGGGACAAATGCATCGACGGAGGCAACATCACCGTCAGGTTTTACAAGGGCAATCTGTCCTGGATTTGGGTCGGCCACGCCGATGGCCAGCCCTACAATGCGGTCGCCGTGCTAAAGCGGAAGTAGCCGTGGTCATTCCTCCTCGTCGTCGGCGTCGAGCAGGCGGGTTGCGCGCCAGCGGGTGAGCACGATGTTGGTCTGCTCGATGACGAAGAAACGCGCCGAGTCGCGGTCATAGCCTTCGCTCAGCAGTCTTTCGTATTCGGTGTGCATGTGGCGGATATGGGCAATCGTTGCCAGCCATACGGCGATGCCCGGCGGCAAGGTCTTCATGTGGACCGCGCCGGCGTCGGTGCGGATCTTCTCCATGTCGGCATAGGGAGCCAGCGGCAGAAGAGCGGTCAGCGCCTTGGCGATGGCGCGGCGGCGGCCGGTCGGCGCTGTCATCGCCGGGTCCGATCGGGCTCGTCGCGCCCTTCGATGGTCGCCTCGGCAATAGCGTCGGTCGAGGCGAAATAAGGTTTGATGTCGATGACCGGCGTGCCGTCGAGCACGTCAATGGCGTCGAGATCGATGCGGCCGGTGCGTTGGTCGAGCGCGACGAGCCTGGCGATGTGCAGCCCGATGGGGTTGGGGCGGGCAGGGGAGCGCAGCGAAAATACGCCTTTCGCTTCAACGGCATGGCGCGGTTTCTGCACAATCAGGTCCCGCGGCGCATGATGCAGCCAGGATAGGATGATGACGTGGCTGGCGCGCTCCAGCCCCTGCAGGCCACTTCGGTAAGCTGCGTCGACGGTCAGCACCGCGTTCTGCCCGGTCTCGCGCGCGGCGCGCATGTTCTTCGGGCAGGTTTCGCGCGTCGTCCATGGCGAGGCAATGCGGCCGATGAAGACGATCCCGCCATCAGGCGGCATCAAGGCCGGATCGTTCTCCAGCCTCTGCTCGCCTTCGCGCGCCTCGAACATCTCACGCGTTTCAGTCATGGTCCACGTCTCTTAAAGCGCCACACAAACGGCATTTTCTTGTCCGCAAGCGACATTGCGCTTGCAAGGTCTCGAAAATCGACATAAACATATGTTTATATCTTTTCAAAGAGAATACGCTGATGCATGTCTCGCTCGACACTATGGTGGATACGTTAAAGGCGGCGGCCGAATCCAGCCGATTGCGCATACTGGCACTTCTGTCGCGCGGTGACCTCACCGTTTCCGATCTTACCGAAATTCTCGGCCAGTCGCAGCCGCGCGTTTCGCGGCACCTGAAGCTGCTTCTGGAGGCCGGACTGATCGGCCGCTACCAGGAAGGGTCGTGGGCCTTCTTCCGCCTGTCGGATGCGGATTCCGCGCGGGACTTCGTCATGGGGCTGGTTTCCGGCATTCGCGGCGCCGATCCGCAGGTCGAACGCGATCTTGAGCGCCTGGCCTCGGTCAAGCGCAAGCGGCAGGACCGGGCGGTCGAGTATTTTTCCGTGAATGCGGCGAGCTGGGACCATATCCGCTCGCTGCATGTACCGGACCGCGCCGTCGAGGCCGCAATGCTGAAGCTGGTCGGTAAGCGGCCGTTCCAGTCGATGCTCGATCTCGGCACCGGCACCGGGCGGCTGCTCGAAATCTTCTCGCCGCTCTATCGGCGCGGTGTCGGCATCGACATGTCGCGCGAGATGCTGACCGTGGCACGCGCCAATCTCGACAAGGCCGGCGTTTCGAATGCGCAGGTTCGGCAGGGCGACATCTTCGCACCGCCGGTCGAGCGCGATGCCTTCGATCTCGTCACCATCCATCAGGTGCTGCACTATCTCGACGATCCCGCCCGTGCCATCCACGAGGCGGCGCGGCTTTTGCGTCCGGCCGGACGCCTGGTCATCGTCGATTTCGCGCCGCATGCGCTGGAATTCCTGCGTGAGGAGCACGCGCATATGCGGCTCGGCTTTTCCGACCGGCAGATCGCCGACTGGTTTTCGGAAGCCGGCCTCGATCTTGAAGACAGTCAGGAATTCGAGCCGCGCGGCGGCAACGAGGCCAGGCTCACCGTAAAACTCTGGCTTGGCCGCGACCGGCGCCTCTTGATCGCCGATCCTTCCAACGACACAAGGCAGATAAGGGAAACCGCCTGATGAACCAGTTCCGCTTTTCCCGCCGCCCCGACATTGGCGACAAGGTCAGGGTTTCCTTCGAATTCTTCCCGCCGAAGACCGACGAGATGGAAGCGAGGCTGTGGGAGACGGTGACAAGGCTGGAGCCGCTGAAGCCGAAATTCGTCTCGGTGACCTACGGCGCCGGCGGCTCGACGCGAGAGCGCACCGCGCGCACTGTAAAGCGCATCCTGACGGAAACCGCCATTCCTGCCGCGGCGCATCTGACCTGCGTCGGTGCAACACGCGACGAGGTCGACGCGGTCATCCAGGATTATAAATCGATCGGTATCAACCGGTTCGTGGCGCTGCGCGGCGACCCGGCCTCCGGCGTCGGCGGACCGTATCGGCCGCATCCCGGTGGATACGAGAACGGCGCGGAGCTGGTCGCCGGGCTCAAGGCGATTGCTGATTTCGACATCTCCGTCGCGGCTTATCCGGAAAAACATCCGCAAAGCCCCGATTTCGCCACCGACATCGAGATGCTGAAGCGCAAAGTCGACAATGGCGCGACGCGTGCCATCACGCAGTTCTTTTTCGACAACGATCTCTACGAGCGCTATGTCGAGCGCGTCCGCCGCGCCGGCATCTACATCCCGATCGTGCCGGGTATCCAGCCGGTTCACAGTTTCAAGCAGGTCGCGAACTTTTCCGCGAGGGCGGGCGCGCATGTGCCCGGCTGGCTGGCGGAGCGTTTCGAAGGCCTCGACCGGGACCCGCAGACGCATGCGCTGGTGGCGTCGGCGGTGGCGGCCGAACAGGTGATGGACCTGGTCGAGCGCGGTGTCGGCGATTTCCACTTCTACACCATGAACCGCGCCGATCTGGTCTTTGCCATCTGTCATATGATCGGCATCCGCTCGCACGAGGCGGCGGCCGCCGGATCAGCTGCGGCATGAGAGTGGGTTGAACGACAAAAGGCCGGGAAAAACCCGGCCTTTTGAATTGGTTGGACTATTTGGGTGCTGGTCTTCCCCGCTTTGGCGGTCAGGGAAGGAAGCCCATAATAAGGGCTCCGATAAAGGCGAACGCAGCACAGATCATCAATGCGTTGATAGGCCTCGTAAGTCCCATGACATAGCCTCCTCTTAAAGAGCTATGTCACGGAGTCTAGGTTCATTTGTGCCACAGGCAAGCGGAAAATGTGCTGCATTGCGACGTGATTGTGAAATCCGCGACATGTCTTTTGCCGTTAGGCTTTGAAACTCCTAGGCAAAAACCGGCTTCAGGCCTGTGAATAAAATGTGGCCGACTCGTGTCGCTGCCGTGTCATGGCAGCGCTACCGCTGCGAAAGTCGATTCGACTTTCGCGATGCGGGGGGCAATTGGGTGGTTAGAGCATCCTTTGCGCGTCCAGTGGACGCGCGGCGCTCTAACGTCGGCCGAACAGCCGCCCGTCAATGGTGACGAGGCCGAGCGCGATCAGCACCACGCCGCCGATTTCGAACAGCTCCAGCCGCTCGCCAAGGAACAGGAAGCCGAGCAGCATCGCGCTGGCCGGTACGACAAGCGTGACCAGCGAAGCGTTGGTCACGCCGGCCGAAGCGACGAGGTCGAAATAGAGGATGTAGGCGAAGGCGGTGGACAGAAGCGCCAGCGCCAGCACCGCCGCCCAGACCGGCGGCGAGGCCGAAAACAATCCGGATGGACCGTGGGTAAAGAGCACGATCGGGATCATGATGATGGTCGATGCCGTCAACTGTCCGGTGGCGATGACCGGCGAGGGCACGCCCCTGAAGCGGCGGGCGACCATCAGCGCGACGGCATAGGACAGCGAAGCCCCGATCAGCGCGAATTTGGCCCAGACCGGGCCGCCGAGCCCGGCAAGCAGGCCGGGGCCGATCATGACAGCCGTGCCGGCGATGCCGAGCGCAATGCCGGCGAGCTTGTTCCAGGACAGCTTTTCGTCCGATGTCAGCGCGTTGGCGAGGATCAACGTCCAGAACGGCGTTGTCGCGTTGAGCACCGAGGCGATGCCGGCTCCGAGCTCCGTCTGGCCGGCGAAGATCAGCGAGAAGGGCACGACATTGTTGGTGAGCGCCAGCAGGAAGAACAGGCCGGCATGCGGAAGCGCGAGGCGAAAGGACGGGCCCCGCAGACCGAGATAGATCTGCAGCGCAATCGCGGCAATGGCGACGCGAAACAGCACCAGCACCAGCGGGGGGAGTTCCGCCACCGCGATGCGCGCGAAGAAGAACGAGCCGCCCCAGATCGCGCCGAGCAGCAGGAGTTGCCCCCAATCCTTGAGCACCATCGGTCCGCGTGGTGCGGATGTCGCGGCCATTGCCATGTGAGTCGCCCTCCCAGACGTATGCCAGTCAGGCAGAAGCCATATCCGGTTCGGAGACAAGGGCCACCCGAAACGTGATTGATGGCAAACGCCTGCCGCCAAGACCTAGCGCCCCAGCGTCAGCCGTACGAGACACAGAATTGTTTTCATTAGCCGCTAGCTTGGATTAATTGTGCGCAGGCTAGATCAAGGATTCGTCGATGCAGCGATTCGAGAATGCCCGCGAGGCGGCACTGGCGCTTCGCCCGGACGATCCGGTCTATTGCTTCCGCCCGCAGGTGCTGATGGCGGATGCCAGGCAGTTCATGGGCATGTTCCCGGGCAAGACCGCCTATGCGGTCAAGACCAATGGCGAGCAGATCGTGCTGAAGACCCTGGTCGAAGCCGGCGTCAAGGCTTTCGACGTCGCTTCGCCGGGCGAGTTCGCTGCCGTGCGTGCCGTCTCTCCCGATGCCGAGATGCTCTACATGCATCCAGTCAAGGCGCAGTCGGACATCAAGCTGGCGCTGGAGAAATACGCCATCCGCGTCATTTCGCTGGATCACGAGGACGAGATCACCAAGCTGACGCGAGTGGTGCGGGCACTCGACATCGACCCGGGCTCGATCAGCGTGTTCGTGCGGGTGCAGACCAAGGGCCATGCCGCCTACGAACTGTCGAAGAAATTCGGCGCCGGGCCGGCCTATGCCGTCGAACTGGCCGAGCGGCTGAACCGCACCGGCTACAAGGTTGGCCTGTGTTTCCATGTCGGCAGTCAGATCGAGGATCCCGACACCTATGAGCGGGCACTGGCTTCCGCCGATTGGGTGCGCAACCGGCTGACCTTCGATATTGCCGGGCTCGACGTCGGCGGCGGTTTCCCCGCCGAATACGGCCATGACCCCAACCGCAAGCAGATCGAGATGCCGTCGCTCGGCCAGATCATGTCGCGGCTTTCGGGCGATCTGAAAGAGTATCAGTTCGACCAGATGCCGCTGGTGGCCGAGCCGGGCCGCGTGATCGTGGCGCGCTGCCTGTCGCTGATCGTGCGGGTGCTGCTGCGCAAGGGCAAGCGGCTCTACATCAATGACGGCATCTGGGCGTCGCTGTCGGATTCATGGACCGGAAAGATCACGCTGCCGGCGCGCTTCATTCCCGATCCTGCGATCCGCTCGCGCAATGGCGAGGAGAAGAACATCGTGCCGTTCAAGGTCTGCGGCGCGACCTGCGATTCCGTCGACATCCTGTCGCGGCCGTTCTGGCTGCCGGAAACGGTCGATACCGGCGACTGGATCGAGATCGGCCATATCGGCGCCTATTCGCTCTCGCTGCGGACCCGCTTCAACGGCTTTTACCCCGACACCTTCGTCGAGGTGACGACGCCGTTCGACGAGGGCGACGCGCCGCAGGGGTTTGCCAGTTTGGAGACAATGGCGGATTAGCGAATAGGGAATAGCCAGTAGCGAATAGGGAAGATTTGCAGAGACAGCAGCAAGGAAGGACTACCTTCTATTCGCTATTCGCTATTCGCTATTCGCTATTCGCTAAAGCTTTGCCAAAAGCTCCGGCGTCGGCCAGCCATCCACCGGCAAGCCTAGCCGCATCTGCTCCTTGCGGATCGCCTCGCGGGTGTTGGTACCCAAAATGCCATCGACAGTGCCGACATCGTAGCCCCTGGCTTCCAGCTTGGTCTGCAGCGCCTTCATCTGCTCGTTGTTGAGGCCGGTCTCGGGATTGCGCGGATCGAACTGTTTTTCTCCCGCCAACCTGGCGGCGAGGTTGGCCGCGGTCAGCGCATAGGTGAAGGACTGGTTCCACTCGAGATAGACGTCGAAATTGTCATAAGCGAGGAAGGCGGGCCCCTTACGGCCCATGGGCAGCGCCAAGCCTGCCTTGAGGCCGTTGTCGACCAGCGGCGCGCCGCTGGGGTAGGTGACGCCCCATTGCGCCCACTGCGACAGCGGCAGCTTGTTGGTGCGACCGGTCTGGTCCCACGGCATGTCTTCGGGCACGCGGACTTCCTGGATCCAGGGCTGGTCGCGTTTCCAGCCGCGCGACAGCACTTTGTTGGCGGTGGTCATGATCACATCGGGCACGCTGCCGCGCAGGTCGATCTTGCCGTCGCCGTCGCCGTCGACGCCGCGTGCCAGATAATCTGAGGGCAGGATCTGCGTCTGGCCGATCTCGCCGGCCCAGGCGCCCCTGACATCGGCCGGCAGCACGCCGCGATCGATCAATTGCAGAAGCGGTATCAACTGAGGCCGAAACAGTTGCGGGCGGCGGCAATCATGCGACAGCGTCACCAGGGCGCTCAGCGTGTGGAAGTCGCCCTGCACGGCGCCGAAATCGGTCTCCAGCGCCCAGAAGGCGGCGATGATCGGCGCCTGAACGCCGAACTGCTGGTCGGCGCGGGCGAAGACATCCGCGTATTTCTTCATGTTCGCCGCACCTTGCTTCAGGCGATAGGCCGAGATCATGCGGTTGGAAAACTCGACAAAGGTTTGGGTGAAGACGCCCTGGGCGCGGTCGCGTGCCAACACCTTGTCGTCGAAGGTTGCCGCTTCAAGGGCGTCGAGACCGGCAGTGCCGACGCCGGCCGCCTTGGCTTCCGCGGCGACGCCCTGCTTCCACGTCTCGAAGTCGCCGCCGCATTCCTGCGCCATCGCCGGCAAGGCCGTGGCACACAGGGTCAGCGCAGCCGCGAGGACTTTGGAACGCAGTCGCATCAGCTTCCTCTCGAAACGAATAGCGGGCAGTTGTTGTGCTCCCCCGGAGGCCCAACGCCCTGAATTGCCGGCGGTTGCACTTTTCACCGCTGGCTGTGTCGAAAAGCAGGCGGCAGGCCCGGTGTCAACGGTTCTTGTGCCGCAGCCCCTTATTCCGCCGGCTTCTCTGCCGTTGCACCGGTGTCAACAGTGTTCTGCGGAGCTTCTTATCTCGGACGGACTCGCTGCCGTTGCACCGGTTCAACGGAAGCTCTGCTGGAGTGATTTGATCCATGGCGGTGCTGCCGTTGAACCGGTGTCAACGGGTGTTCTGCCGCAGCCACTTGTTCCAGGTGGCTTCACTGCCGTTGAAGACGTTGATGTCGGCCTTGCCGGTCATGCCCGGAATGATCCCGGTTCCTGTGTACTGCCAGAATGTGAAGGGGTGGCTGCCGTATTTCTCACGTGGATGGCCGGCGACAGAACGCAGCCAGTACGGATAGCCGCGAAACCCCGCCAGGCCGTTGTCGTCGAAGAAGTCGACCGAGGTGTAGATGATCGGCTTCTTGCCGTAGTGGCGTTCGACGATCTCGAGGAAGGTGGCCATCTCCGCGCGCACCGTGGCGGCGTCGGGACGCAGCCTGCAGGTCGGCGATTGTGGGTTCCATTCCATGTCGAGGACCGGCGGCATCGCCGAGCGATCGACGGGGACGTTGCGGATGAACCAGCGCGCCTGCACGGCAGCCGGGGTGCAGAAATAGTAGAAGTGATAGGCGGCGCGGGGAACGCCCGTAGCTTTGGTCCGGGTCCAATGCTCGTTGAAGTATTCATCGAAGCGATCGCCGCCCTCGGTCGCCTTGATGAAGGCGAAGGAGATGCCGCTGGCCTTGGCCGCCTTCCAGTCGACCGAGGTCTGGTATTTGGAAACATCGGTGCCGTGGACGGCATAGTTCCACGGCGCGCCGCTCTCCCATTCATGCGGCTTGGAATCGGCAAAGCGCGGCGCCCGGACAGTGACCGTCGGGCTGCTCGACGCCGACGGCGACAGTGGCGAGAGATCGTCTACTGTCGAGCACGCGCCAAGCAGCGCTAGCATAATGAGGCCCGCAAGACGGCGCATCGCAATTCCCGAGCCGGATTCAGCCGGTCGCTGATGGGTCTATACCTGATGGCCGGCTTGTGATTGGGCCCCCTCCGAGCGATCGCCCCACAGCATCGCTCAGCATATCCTGTGATCGCCGATCATGGTTGATAATCCGTTGATGGCGCTCGACAAGCATTGTGATTTGCGGAAGCAATGGCGGCAAATCGATGACATAAGGGCTCGCGCAGGGCCCGGAGGAAATAAATGCGGATCGTCGTCAAGATCGTCAGATGGCTGCTTGGTCTGATCGTGCTGGCGGTCGCCGCGCTGTTTGCGTGGCTATACATCGCGCCGCCCGAATTGATCCGCGTCGGTTCCGGCTATTCGGCCAAGATCGTCTGCTCGAATGTCTTCATCGCCGGCCGGGACGCCAATGAGGTGCTGGCCGTCGACGTGCAGGCGCCAGGGCATCCCCTGCTGCGGTTAATGCGTGTTTCGGTGGACAAGAACAGGGGAACGGTGTCTGCCGGCCTGTTCGGGTTCCTCGGCAAGAGCGTCGCTGTCGCCCGCGACGGGCTGGGCTGCGCTTCGGTTCCGGACGGCGATGTCGGCAAGGCGCGGCGGACCGCGATCCAGGCGGAGCCGTCGGCGGCCACCATGGGCGACCTGTGGCCGGAAGGCGAGCGGGTTGAGGCATCGCAGGATCCGGTCGTTGCCAAGCTGCTGGACGATGCGGCGCTGACCGGCACCGGCATGCGGGCGGTGGTGGTGGTCAAGAATGGCCGCGTCGTCGCCGAGCGCTACGGCGCGGGCTTTTCCGCCAAGACGCCGCTGCTCGGCTGGTCGATGACGAAGACGGTGAATGCCGCCATCGTCGGTACGTTGGTCAAGGACGGCAAGATGGCTTTCGACGACAAAAACCTGTTTGCGCCGTGGAAGGCGGACGGCCGCGCCGCCATCAGCCTTGCCGAGATGATGGCGATGTCGAGCGGGCTGGAGTTCAACGAGGATTATGGTGACGTCGCCGACGTCACGCGCATGCTCTATCTCGAACCTGACATGGCGGGCTTTGCCGAATCAAAGCCGCTGGCGGCCGAGGTCGGCAAGGTGTTTTCCTATTCGAGCGGTACGGCGGTGATGCTGTCGCGGCTCTGGCAGGACGCGATCGGCGACAAGGCCAAGGCGCTGACATGGCCGCGCACGGCCCTGTTCGAGGCGCTTGGCATGCATAGCGCGGTGCTAGAGACCGACGAGCAGGGCACTTTCGTCGGCTCGTCCTATCTCTACGCAACCGCGCATGACTGGGCGCGCTTCGGCCAGTTCCTGCTGCAGGGCGGGGTGTGGAACGGCAACCAGATCCTGCCAACCGGTTTCGTCGACTGGATGCGCGAGCCGGCATCCGCCTCGAAGGTTTATGGCAAGGGTCAGTTGTGGATCGAGGCCCCGGGCGATGAGGAAAGCCCCGGCGCCGGCGTCGCGGCAGGCCTGCCCAAGGACACGTACTGGATGGAAGGCCATGACGGGCAGACGGTTGCCATCATTCCCTCGGAGCAGTTGGTGGTGGTGCGGCTGGGGCTGACGCCGGCCAAACTCGGCTACCGGCCGCAGACGATGGTGGGGGCGCTGATCAAGGCGCTGCATTAGCGCGGCGCAAACTCTTGCTATGCAGCTGTCGCCAATGGCTTGGCGCGGTCAACTCGCGCCCGCTCGTCGGGCGAGTTCATGACCTGCCAAAGATCGCTGCGGCGCTGGACGTTCAACCAGAAGTCCGGGCTGTTGCCGAACACCCGCGCCAGAATAAGCGCGGTCGCCGCCGTCACGTTGCGGCGGTCGTTGCACAATTCGTTCACATGCTTGCGCTGGACCCCCATCGCCTCGGCCAAAGCCGCCTGCGTCAGGCCAAGCGGCTGCATGAATTCTTCCGTGAGAATTTCGCCAACCGTTGCCGGCTTGCGTGTGGTCATCAACATGTTCTCACCTCATCTATGGCTGTGGTCGTCGAGATAGATGTCCGACGCCTCACCGCGGCCGCCGTCCCAGCGGAAGATCAGCCGCCATTGCTTGTTGACGCGTATTGAATGGAAGCCTTCGAGAATGCCGCGCAGCTTCTCGAAATGATTGCTGGGCGGCACACGCAAATCCTGATCGATCATCGCGTCGTCAATCATCTGGAGCTTGCGGAACAAACGGCTTTCGAGATCGGACGGAATGTTGCGAGAATGGGTGTCTTCCACGAAGAAGGCCCGCAGCCATTCATCCCTGAAGCCGATGATCACCACATGCTTCCATGCATGTGAGATAGTGTACCGCTCTCGGGGTCATAAGGCAACGTTGATCCAACGGATCGTGGCTGCTTCGCCTTTATGTGCCTTTCCCACGGCAATATTCAGGAAGTGATCTTGATAACCGCCAGCCAGGCATAGCCGCGATAAAGCGTACGGAAACGGAAGCTTGCGCTGGTTCGCCGAGATTCCGATTCCAGCACTTCGCGCAACGATTCACGCGGCGCGACGTGGAATTTTTTCAGCCAGCCGCGCAGCATGGTCCGGAACCAGCCGGGCAGGCCTTCCTGCTGGCCGAAATCGATGATGTGCAGCGAACCGTTCGGCGACAGGGCGGCAAGCGCTGCCGACACAGTTTTTTCCCAACCGGGGATCATCGACAGCGAATAGGACACGAAGACACGGTCGAAGCGTTCGACACCGAAGAGTGCACGGGCATCGAAATCGGTGGCATCGCCCCTTGCCAGCACGACGCGGCCGGACAGGCCCTCACGGTCGATCGCCTTTCCGGCCGTCTCCAGCATTTCGGCCGAGATATCGAGGCCGTAGAAGCGGGCATCGGGATAGCGGCGGGCAGCCAGGATGATGTTGCGGCCGGTGCCGCAGCCGAGCTCCAGCACGGTACCACCGACAGGCACGTCGAGCCCCGAGATCATTAGGTCGCGGCCGAGCAGGTAGTATTTGCGGGTCAGGTCATAGATGTGGCGCTGCCAGCGGTAGACGCCGTCCATCAATTCGGCATGGTTGGCAGGCAGCTCGGTGGCGCTCATGCCGCGCGCTTCACGTAGAGGTGGAAGCCACCATAGATGGCCGAGCGGTCGCGGGCTGAAAATTCGCGCGAAGCCTGGTCCCGATAATCCCACTGGTCGAGCAGCGAGCTGGAGACACGGCCCGGCAACAGGCTGGGTTCGGCGGCGGTGCGGAAGATGACGCGGGCGCCGGCCGATGCGGTGCGAGTGATTTCCGCCCACAGCGCGTTGAGCTGATCATCGGTCATCCAGTCCTGCGCATCGAGCAGGATGAAGCGGTCGACGGAGCCTGCATCCTTGCCGGCGAGGAATTCGATCAGATTGGCGTGGTGGATGGCGACGCGGCCGACATTGCCGCGGATGGTCTCGTAATTCTGTTTTTCGAGATAGGCGGGCAGGGCGGCCTCGCCGGGGTTCGGATAGCGCCGGGCGAAGGCCTGCCAGGCGAAGTAGTTGTTCTCAAGCGGAAAATCGCAAGCGAGTTTTTCCAGCCGGGCTTTCAGCACGCTGGCCATGGTGCCGTCGCCAGAAGTGATCAGCGAATCGTACTGCGCCGGCGGAATGCCGAGGCCGAACAGCGAAGCCTTGCGCGATGTCGCCCATTTCAAAAGCTTGTTGTCGAAGACCGGCGCCAACTCTTCGTTGAAGAAGCGGCGCTGCTCGCCGATGTTCCTGGCCTGCATGATGCCGGCAGGGTCGACGCCGAAGAATTTTCCCGTGCGATGGCCCATGGCGATGAACAGGCCGAGCAGGCCGGTCTGGTAGAAATTGCGGTCGAACACAGTGATGCGACGGCGGCCGCGCCAGTTGCGGCGCTCCCAATAGTGACGGCTGACAGGATCGAGATGCGGCGCGATGAAACGGTCATACGCTTTCGAATTATGGCTGGTGTCGGCGGCGCCGAAGAAGCGGAACAGGTCGCCCTGCGATGGCAGGCGGCGCACCGCCTCCAGCTTCATGCGGTTCAGCGCGATGTGCGCGGTGTTGAGGTCGACGGCGTCGACCCGGGCCGGCGAGCGGGTGAGATAGGCCAGGATGTTGCAGCCGCCGGAGGCGATGGTGACGACGCGGTGGCCCTGGCCAAGCTGCATCGCCTCCATGTCGACATCGGGGTCTTCCCAGATCTGCGGATAGACGAGGCCGGAGAACAGGAAGGCGAACAGCCGCTCCGAAATGCCGGCCTTCGACAGCGGCCGGTTCTGGTAGACGGCCTTTCCAACTTCCTTGCCGCGGCGAAAAACCAGGTCTGCGGAAACGTCCGTCATGGCAAGATGATTCCCCATTTGCTTTGCCGCAAGCGGGTAGCGCAGGGGCATGACAGCCCGGTGACAGCCTGTTGACGCCTTCTTACAGCTTGCCAAATCCCCCCGGCGTCGGTGTCGTCAGGATGACGGCTTCTCCGGCCTGCAGCACGGTCTGGTCGCAGGCTTTCAGCAGGTCGATCGTGCCGTCCTTGCGGCGGACCTTGGTCGAGCCGACCTCGCCATCGCCGCCACCGTCCAGCCCTTGCGGGGGCCGATTGCGGTGCGAGGACAGGATCGCGCATTCCATCTTCTCGAGGAAGCGGATGGTGCGCCTGGTGCCGTCGCCGGCGCTCCATTTGCCCTTGCCGCCGGATCCTTCCCGAATGTGGAAATCCTCGAGCAGAACGGGAAAGCGCAGCTCCAGCACTTCCGGATCGGTGAGGCGCGAATTGGTCATGTGGGTGTGGACGCCGGAGGTGCCGGCAAAGCCGCGGCCGGAATTCATCTGGCCGGCCGGCGAGCCGGAGCAGATCGTCTCGTAATACTGGTATGTCTTGTTGCCGAAGGTCAGGTTGTTCATCGTGCCTTGCGCGTTGGCCATGGCGCCCATGGCGCCGAACAGCGCGTTGGTGACATGCTGCGAGGTCTCGACATTGCCGGCGACGACGGCGGCGGGGTAGGCGGGTTTCAGCATGCAGCCGTCGGGAATGATGATGTTGATGGGCCGCAGGCACCCGGCATTCATCGGGATCATGTCCTCGACCATGACGCGGAAAGCATAGAGCACGGCCGCTCGGGCGACGGGTTCCGGCGCGTTGAAATTGTTCTTCATGACCGGTGATGTGCCGGTGAAGTCAACGGTCGCCTCGCGCTTTTGCCGGTCGACCGTGATCTTCACCTTGATGATTTGGCCGGTGTCGGTCGGGTATTCGTACTGCGAACTGTCGGGCAGCCGCTCCAGCACGCGGCGCACGCTTTCGGCCGCATTGTCCTGGACATGGCCCATATAGGCCTCGACGACATCGAGGCCGAAATGCGCGACCATCTTGCGCAGTTCCGCGACGCCCTTTTCGTTGGCGGCGATCTGCGCCTTGAGGTCGGCGATGTTCTGGTGCGGATTGCGGGCTGGATAGCGGTGGTCGGTGAGCAGCGTTTCCAGCTCCTTCTCGCGGAATTTTCCGCGGTCGACGATGCGGAAATTGTCGAACAGCACGCCTTCCTCGTCGACCGTGGTGGCGAGCGGCGTCATCGAGCCGGGTGCCGTGCCGCCGATATCGGCATGATGGCCGCGCGAGGCGGCCCAGAACAGGATTTCCTCCCCACTCGAGGGGGAGGTGGCGGCGAAGCCGCCGGAGGGGGTCGGATCGACCGGGTTCGACGCTCTTGCGGTGCCTTCTGAGAGGACCCCACCCGGCCGCTGCGCGGCCACCCTCCCCTCGAGGGGGAGGGAAAACACCGGCGTCACCACGGTGATGTCGGGCAGATGCGTGCCGCCATTGTAGGGCGCGTTGAGGGCAAAGACGTCGCCGGGGTGGATGTCGCCGGAATTCAGCCGGATGATGGTTTCGACCGAGCGGTCCATCGAGCCCAGATGCACCGGCATGTGCGGCGCATTGGCGACCAGCGCGCCATGGCGATCGAAGACGGCGCAGGAAAAATCCAGCCTTTCCTTGATGTTGACGGAATAGGCGGTGTTCTGCAGCGTCACGCCCATCTGCTCGGCGATCGACATGAAGAGGTTGTTGAAGACCTCCAGCATGACCGGATCGGCCTCCGTGCCGAGCGCTGCCTGCCGGCGCTTTTTCTCGACACGGCGCAGGAGCACATGGTTCCTGGCGGTGATTTCGGCCAGCCAGCCCGGCTCGATGACGATCGTCTGGTTCCTGGTTCGGCTCGATAATCAAGGCAGGTCCGGCAACCCTGTTTCCCGGCTTCAGCGCTTCGCGGCGGAAGATGGGTGAAGTGCGCCACTCTCCCTCGGTGAAGATTTCGCGGGTTTGCGAAGGGCTTACGGCAAGGTCTTCGGTTCGCGATTCAGTTTCGTCGCGCCCGGTGACGCCGGTGTCCGTGCCTTCGACGCCGACGGTCTCGACGATCATCGGCTTGTCGTCATAGACGAAACCGAACTGCGCCTTGTGGGCGATTTCAAAATCGCGCCTGGCCTGGAAAATCGAATCCGCCTCGAAATTCACCGGGAGTGTCGTGTCGGTGCCGTCATAGCGAATGTGCAGCACCGGCTTCGTGGCGACCGTATCCTCGCCGATGCCTTGCGCCGCGAGTTCGGCGACAACGGCTCTTCTCAAAATGGCAATGAGGTTGCCGATCTCCGTTCTGGACTCTTCGGCAAGCGGTTTCAGCAGCGCCTGCTGGCGCGAGGCAAAGACCGAGGATAGACCGATGCCATAGGCCGACAGCAGGCCAGAGAAGGGATGGATCAGCACCGCCTCCATGCCGAGCGCGTCGGCGACCAGGCAAGCGTGCTGGCCGCCGGCACCACCGAAGCAGTTCAGGAGATACTCGGTGACGTCGTAGCCGCGCTGGACAGAGATCTTCTTGATGGCATTGGCCATGTTCTCCACGGCGATGGTGACGAACCCTTCGGCGACAGTCTCGGGCGACCGGCCATCGCCGATTTCGGCGGCGAGTGCTGCAAATTTTGCTCGCACCTTCTCGACATCGAGCGGCTGGTCCTGGCCGGGCCCAAAAATCGCCGGGAAGAAATCGGGCTGCAGCTTGCCCAGCATGACGTTGGCGTCGGTGACGGCGAGCGGGCCGCCGCGCCGGTAGGCTGCCGGGCCGGGATTGGCGCCAGCCGAGTCAGGTCCGGCGCGAAAACGGCCAGCCTCGTAATGCAGGATAGAGCCACCGCCGGCGGCGACGGTATGGATGCGCATCATCGGGGCGCGGATGCGCACGCCGGCGACCTCGGTGTCGAAGGCGCGTTCGTATTCGCCGTCATAGTGGGCGACGTCGGTGGAGGTGCCGCCCATATCGAAGCCGATGACCTTATCGAAGCCGGCGAGCCTGGCTGTCTCGACCATGCCGACGACGCCGCCGGCCGGTCCTGACAGCAGCGCATCCTTGCCCTGGAACATGTCGGCGGCGGTGAGACCGCCCGACGACATCATGAACATGAGGCGAGGGCTTTCCCTCCCCCTCGAGGGGAGGGTGGCGGCAAAGCCGCCGGGTGGGGTCGGATCGACCGGGCTCGACGTCGTGGCGGTGCCTTCTGAGAGGACCCCCTCTGGCCGCTTTGTCGACTGCCCTTCGCTATGGCTTCGGGCGTTCGTCGCTGAAAAAGCCAAATCGTTGGCTTTTTCTCGGCCTTCGGCCCATCGTTCCTCACCCCCCTCGAGGGGGGAGAGGACGCCGAGCTCTTGGCCAACCCTTTGCACATAGCGTGACAGGATCGGCGACAGATATGCATCGACCACCGCGGTGTCGCCGCGGCCGACCAGCTTGATCAGCGGCGAGACCTCATGGCTGACGGAGACCTGGCTGAAACCAAGTTTGCGGCAGACTTTTGCCACCGCCTTCTCGTGGTCGGGGTATTTCCAGGCGTGCATGAAGACAATGGCGACCGCATCGATGCCATCGGCCCTGGCCTGTTCGATCGCCGGCCGGCAGGCGGCGATGTCGAGCAATTGTTCGACGCGGCCATCGGCGCGCACACGCTCGTTGATTTCGATGACGCGCTCGTAGAGCTGTTCGGGAAGGATGATCTCCTTGGCGAAGATGTCCGGACGCGCCTGGTAGGCGATCTTCAGCGCGTCGCGAAAGCCCTTGGTGATAAGCAAAAGCACGCGGTCGCCCTTGCGCTCCAGCAGCGCATTGGTTGCAACCGTGGTGCCCATCTTGATGTCGCCGATCAGGCCGCTCGGGATCGTGTCGCCGGCCGACAAGCCAAGAAGGTCGCGAATGCCCTGGATGGCAGCATCGTTGTAGGCTTCGGGATTTTCGGAGAGAAGCTTGCGCGGGTGCAGCCCGCCTTCCGGATCTCGGCCGATGATATCGGTGAATGTGCCGCCGCGGTCGATCCAGAAATCCCATTTTTCCGTCATGACAGCCCCTGGCGCTTTTACGTTCGATCGGTGGTTCGGCACATGCTGTTAGTTCGCCACGGCCTGAGCGGCAATCGCAAATGAACCAGACGATGTTACATGTCGAAACGCAACGTTACGAAACTCATGGCCGTCTGACGCATTTGTCCTTCGACCGCTCACGGCAACGTGAGCGTGTGTTGAAGGAGAGACAAATGAAAAAGCTCATTCTCGCGTCCGTTTCCGCTCTGGCCTTGCTTGGCGTCGCCGCCTGCAGTGACAGCGGTACGGACAATACCACCACCCAGAGCACCAATCCGCCGGCCGCCGAGGAACCGATGAAGCCGGCTACTCCGGAAGCCACGCCGCCGGCCGCGACGCCTCCGGCAACGGATAATTCTACCACGAAGAGCATCACACCCGAGAAGCCTGCCGAGCCGGCTCCGGCAACACCAGCTCCTGCGCCCGCGCAGTAGTGAGCAAGCAGTACTTCGTGTGATGAATGAGAAAGGCCGGCTCGCGCTGGCCTTTTTCATACTGTCCGAGCGCCGTGGCGTTCGAGTCCGATCGATTTGTCGCGCAAAGCTGCGGCACTGTCCCGGCTTGATAGGAGCGGGCGGTGGCTCTAAGAAGCAGGCCATGTCCATTTGGGATCGCCTCGGCGAATTCATCACCCGCGTTTCATCCTCAGCCTCGTCGGGTGTCGCCGACGTGGTCGAGGCCGTGCGCACGGTTTTCGCCGGCGATGCGGATTTGCGCCGGCGTGTCGCCTTTTCGGTGGCGATGATCGCGCTGTCGGCCAAGATGGCCAAGGCCGATGGTATCGTCACCCAGGACGAGGTGCGCGCCTTCCAGGAAATATTCGAAGTGCCGCCGAAGGAGACGCGCAATGTGGCGCGTCTGTTCGATCTCGCCCAGCGCGACGTGGCCGGTTTCGAGACCTATGCCGAGCGGATGGCGCAGATGTGCGGTTCCGGGCATTCCAATTGTGTGATGCTGGAAGACATACTCGACGGTCTGTTCCACATCGCCAAGGCCGACGGGCTGGTGCACGAGCGCGAAGGCCATTTCCTGCACCGCATCGCCGAGATTTTCCGCATCGACGAAGCGCATTACGAAACCATCATGGCGCGACATGTCAACCTGGGCGCCGGGGATCCCTATGTCGTGCTTGGCATCGAGCGCGGCAAGCCGTTCGAAGAGGTCAGGAAGCGCTATCGCAAGCTGGTTTCCGACAATCATCCGGACCGGCTGATTGCGCGCGGCCTGCCTCAGGAATTCATCAAGATCGCGACCACCAGGGTGGCGGCGATCAACGTTGCCTACGAGATGATCGAGCGGGGCCTGCGCCACGCATGAGCGGCTTTCTGCCCGACGAGCCACGTGCCGAAGTCAGGGTATCGCCGAATTTCGGCCCGCGGCGCGAGACGCCCAGGCCTGACATGATCGTGCTGCACTACACCGGTATGGCGACCGGCGCCGGGGCCGAGGCCTGGCTTTGCGATCCGGCCAGCGAGGTTTCGTCGCATTATCTCGTCCACGAGAATGGCCATATCGTGCAGATGGTCAGGGAAAGCGACCGCGCCTGGCATGCCGGCAAGAGTTCGTGGTTCGGACGGGCCGACATCAATTCCTGTTCGGTCGGCATAGAGATCGTCAATCCGGGGCATTCGCTGGGCTATCCCGGTTTCCCCCGGCGGCAGATCGATGCGGTGATCGGGCTGTGCCGTGGGATCTCCGGTCGGCATTCGATCGCCGCCGAGCGGGTACTCGCGCATTCCGATGTTGCGCCGGGGCGCAAGATCGATCCCGGCGAGAAGTTTCCGTGGCGGCCGCTGTTCGAGGCCGGTGTCGGCCATCTCGTGGCGGCCGCGCCCGTCAGGCGAGGCGCCACTCTGACAACCGGCGATACCGGCGGCGACGTCGAAGCGTTGCAGTCGATGCTGGCCCTCTACGGCTATGGCGTTGAAATATCCGGCGTTTTCGACCGGCATACGGAGGCGGTGGTCGAGGCCTTCCAGCGCCATTTCCGGCCGCGCAAGGTGGACGGCGTTGCCGACGGCTCGACGCTGCGGACGCTGCAAAGGCTGCTTGCTTCCATGAGGCGCTGACCCCCGGGAGAGCCTCTCCCAAGCAATTCTTTCCAATCCTAAGTTACAAGCTGTCACTCAAAGTGACTTGCCTGGCCTTGTTTGACACCAATTCGGGCGTCAAACGGCTGACGTGTAGATGTCGGACCCCAAGCCCCCCGGGTTGTTCCGACGTTGGTTAGGCGTTGCTGCGTGAACATCTTCGCGCGGTTCAGACAGAACAGGATCACATGCAGAAATTTACCGTTTTAACGGCAGCTCTTGCTGCCGGCGTAATGACTTTTGCCTTCAGTGCCGCAGATGCCGCGCCCCTCAGCCCGCGAGCCGATCAAGGGCCTGTCGTGGCATCCGCGAAAAGCGGCAAGGCCCCACAGGCCAGAAGCGGCAAGGCAGGCCACGACGCCAAGGCGACGAAGCGGGCTTCCGCGAAAATGGAAAAAGCAAGCTGGTCCAAGCCGAAGAAGTCCGCCAGAAAGCAGACGAAGCGTGGCCGAAAAACCGTCGACATGACGGCAACGGCGTCGATCGGTGTCCGGAACGCGGCAGCCTCGGCGGCCGCGGTGGCCAGCAGCGGTCAGTATTCCGCTATCGTTGCCCGCTATGCGGCGATCGAAGGCGTTCCGGTATCGCTCGCCTCGGCGGTTATCCAGATCGAAAGCAACTACCGGCCCAACATCGTTGGCGGCGCCGGCGAGATCGGCTTGATGCAGATCAAGCCGGCCACGGCTCGGATGATGGGCTATAGCGGCTCCGCCAAGGGCCTGTTCGATCCCGACACCAACATCAAGTACGGCATGAAATACCTTGCCATGGCGCGCAGCCTCGGCGGCGGCACGACCTGCGGCACCATTCTGAAATACAATGCCGGCCACGCCGCAACGCGGATGAACCCGGTGTCGGCCGCCTATTGCGGCAAGGTCAAGGTGCAGATGGCTGCGCTTGGATCGCCCGCATAAGTCTGCTTTTTCGTTTGCGTTTTCGGGCGCGAACCCCTTTATACGCTCTGCCAGCTGGCTGGGCGGCCGCACCCGCAAACGCCGAAAGGTCGTGGGTGAGGAAAGTCCGGGCTCCATGGAAACACGGTGCCGGTTAATGGCCGGCGGGGGCGACCCCAGGGAAAGTGCCACAGAAAGCAAACCGCCACGATCCGGCTTGCCGGATTCGGGGTAAGGGTGAAAGGGTGGGGTAAGAGCCCACCGCGCGACTGGCAACAGGAGCGGCACGGTAAACCCCACCGGGAGCAAGACCGAATAGGGACGGTGCGAGGGGAAACCCTCGAGGGCTGTTTCCGGCTCACCGTCCGGGTAGGTTGCGTGAGGCACATGGCAACATGCGCCCAAGATGAATGGCCGCCACGTTCTCGCCCCGCAAGGGGCGAGGGCCATACAGAACCCGGCTTACAGGCCAGCTGGCAACTCTCTCCCCCGATATCAAGAGAAGTCTCTTGAATTCAGCAGGTTGCGCCCTCGGGCGCGCCTGTTGATTCAAGCCTGCCCGGCCGTTCATCCGTGCGAGCGAGAGTCGGCCATTGCTTGAAACCGGTGCGATTAAATCGTACCATGATCGGGAAATGGTACCGGGAGCCTCTCATGGGACAGGTCGACAAACGCAGCATCACGCTGTCGCCGGAACTGGCGCAGGCGGTGGATGATGTCGTCGCCGCCGGCGAATATGCCTCCGCCAGCGAAGTGATCCGCGATGCGCTGCGGCAATGGAAGGATCGGCGCGATCTCTTCGGCTATACGCTCGATGAGTTGCGCAAGCTGGTGCAGGAAGGGATAGACAGCGGGCCGGGACGATTTGCGTCGATGGATGAAATCAAGGCCGAGGCGCGGAGGCGCTTGCGATCTGACGACGCAGCATGAATTCGCTATTCATCGTCCGGAACGCGCGCGCAGAAGACGATTTGATCGCGATCTGGCTTCACGTTGCACGCGATAGCGAGGTCGCAGCGGATAGGTTGCTCGATCGCATCGAGGCACGGTGGCAGCAACTGGAGACCTATCCCTTCTCCGGCGCGCCGCGCGATGACATCGCGCCCGGCGTCCGTCATCTGCTCGTTGGCGACTATCTCACCTTGTATCGTGTAGGTGACGACGCGATCGAGATCATTCGTGTACTGCACGGCTATCGCAAAATAGAAGCCGACGATCTCGGCCCGTGATCGGTCCGGTCAGCCGCCGATCTTGTCCAGCGACGTCTCGATTGCCTTCCAGAGCTCTTCCACCGGCTCGCAGCCGACCGAGAGGCGAACGAAGCCGGCGGCAACGGCATCGCCTCGCTTCAAGCGCCGCTCGGCGGAGGTGTGGACGCCGCCGAAGGATGTCGCGGCCTGCATCAAGGCGCAATTGTTGATGAAATCCTCGGCCTTGTCCTCCGAGGCGAGCTCGAAAGAGATCAGAAAGCCGAAGCGCTCCATCTGGGCACGGGCAAGGTTGTGCGACGGATCGCCTTCCAGTCCGGGATAACGGAGGCCGCTGATTGCCCGGTGGCCCTGCAGCCGCCGCGCGATGACTTCCGCCGAGGAACACATGCGATCGAAGCGCACATCCAGTGTCTCCAGGCCGCGATGCACCAGCCAGGCTTCGAATGGTCCGGGAATGCTGCCGGAAACTTCGCGCCAGCCGGTCACGGCGGCGATGATCTCGGCATTGCGGCTGGCGACATGGCCGAACAGCACATCTGAATGGCCGTTGGGTGCCTTGGTGTCGGCGGCAACGACGATATCGGCGCCATGGTCGAGCGGCCGCTGGCCGAAGGGTGTCATAGTCGTGTTGTCGACCACAAGGATCGCGCCGGCTTTGTGAACAGCATCGGCAACGGCGGCGATATCGCAGATATCCAGCCCCGGATTGGCAGGGGTTTCGACAAAGGCGAGGCGATGGCCATCGAAGCCGCCGTCGAGGAAGGTCGAGGTAGGCCTGACATCGTAGGCGATGCCGAGCGGCTTGAGGAAGCGATCGGCCAGCGCTCTTGTCGTGTGGTAGCCGTCCGATGGCAGCAGGATACGGTCGCCAGTCTTGAGCACGGCAAAAAACGCCGCCGAGATTGCCGCCATTCCTGAAGGGAAGGCGACGCAAGGCGCGTCCTCCAGATGGGCCAGCATATGTTCGACCGCGTCCCAGGTCGGGTTGCTGAATCGCCCGTACTGGTTGAAACCGGTGGCGTCGCCGGGCGCATGAAAGATGGCGGCCATGGTCAGTGGCAGGGGAATGGAATCGCCCATGGCAAGCCCGCTGCGACGCAGGTGAGGAAGCGCTGCAGCGCGTGACTTTGCAGTTTCGGACATCGAATTTCCAACCCTGTTTGCGACCGACGAGATGTGGCGAGACGCTATGCCCGGCAACGGCGCTCGGCAAGGCGCGTCCGGTTGGGCCAGGCGGCTCTAAACGGTTCGTTAGGCTTAATAGACCATAAAGACGAGACGTGTCGGCGAGGCTGCTCTCATTGGTCGCGGCGCGCGTGTTTGTGAAGCCTAATCCCGTTGACGCCCATAGTGCCCCATGATATCCCATCTAGACATCAAAGCCTTCGTTCCGTGTCAGGGTAAAGCGTACGCCAATCGGGCAGCCGCGGCGGCTGCGCGTTTGCCGGTTTTTGCCCGTGCGGACGAGGCTGATACGGGGCAGGGAGCGCGCTGCGGCGGCGCGTGCGACAAGATGGAGAGGGGTGCGGCGGCGCAAGCGGCTGTAGCGTTTAATGGACCGGTTTCTGTCAAACACGGTGAGCAGGATCGATGCGAAGGGACGGGTGTCCGTTCCCGCGCATTTCCGTGCGGTCGTGCAGAAGCGCGGCTATTCGGAACTCTATGCGCTGCGCTGCCTGGATCTGCCGGCGATGGATGTCGGCGGGCTCGATCTGCTCGACCGCTACGAGGAGCGCATCGCGCTCGAGGATCCTTTCCTGCAGACGGCGGACGACATGTCGTTCTTCTGCCATGGCGACGGAACCTTCTTGAAACTCGACCAGGACGGCCGCATCACGATGAGCGATTTCCTTCGCGAACACACCGGCATTTCGGCGGAAGTGGCCTTTGTCGGGCGCGGCAATTTCTTTCAGATCTGGGAGCCGGGACGGCTTGCCGCCTATGGGGCGCAGGCGCGGGCACGGCTTTTGCAGCTTCGGCAGGGGACGAAGCCTGGGGAGCGACCGGAATGACGGCAGGCCACGGCGATGACCTTCCTCGCGCCGTAGATGGGCACGCCGTTGGCGGATCGGCCCGCCACATTCCGGTCCTCCTTGCCGAGGTGCTCGAAGCGCTGGCGCCGGCGCAGGGCGACCTCATCATCGACGGCACGTTCGGCGCCGGCGGCTACACCAGGGCCATTCTGGCGACGGGCGCCTCGGTTGTGGCGATCGATCGCGATCCGGATGCAATCGATGCCGGGCGCGATCTGGAAGCGCAGTCCGGCGGCCGGCTGCGGCTGGTGCAGGCGCCGTTCTCGACGCTGGACGAACATGTCGAGAGCGCCGACGGGATCGTGCTCGACATCGGTGTGTCCTCGATGCAGCTCGACCAGGCGGAGCGCGGGTTTTCGTTCCGCGCCGACGGGCCACTCGACATGCGCATGGCTCAATCGGGCCTCAGCGCCGCGGACGTCGTCAATTCCTTCAAGCCGGGCGATCTTGCCCGCATCTTCGGCTTCCTCGGCGAGGAGCGTCATGCCGGGCGCATCGCCCGCATGATCGAGGCTCGCCGCGAAAAGCGCCCGTTCGAGCGCACGCTGGAACTGGCCGACGCCATCGAGACGCATATCGGCCGTGCGCCGAAGGACAAGATCCATCCGGCGACGCGCGTCTTCCAGGCGCTGCGCATCTTCGTCAATGACGAGCTTGGTGAACTGGCCAAGGCCCTGTTCGCGGCCGAACGCGCACTGAAGCCGGGCGGACGGCTCGCCGTGGTCACCTTTCATTCGCTGGAAGACCGCATCGTCAAGCGTTTCATCGCCGACCGGGCCGACGTCGCGACCGGCTCGCGGCATTTACCCGAGGCGCATGCCCGCACCGCGACGTTCCGCAAGGCGGGCGGCGGCGTGACTGCCGGCGACGCCGAGGTGGCGGCCAATCCGCGCGCCCGTTCGGCCAGGC
>NZ_RZTB01000032.1:44851-47870 GCF_003997735.1 Mesorhizobium sp. M7A.F.Ca.MR.148.00.0.0
CGGCCAGGCTGCGCGGGGCAATCCGCACGGATGCGCCAGCGCGCAGCAGCGATTTTTCGATTTTCGGCCTTCCAAAACTTCCCAGCCCAACACTTCCCGGCACAGGCCGGCCGGGGGAGAGGTAGCTAAGTGTTTCGTACCAGCGACATTGTCCTGATCGCCGTCATGGTTGCGGTCGCGGCCCTTACCTACAAGGCCAAGCGCGAGGCCGAGGAACAATTGGCCGCGGTGCAGAAGATCCATGCGCAGATACGCTATGAGGAGGACACGATCGACCTGCTCAAGGCCGACTGGAGCCTGCTTACCCAGCCGTCGCGGCTGCAGAAGCTCGCCGAACTCTACAAATCGCAGCTCGAACTCGAGCCGGTCAGCGCTCGCCAGATCGGCGGCATCGGCGACCTGCCGGCCAAATCCCTTGACATCCAGGACATCCTGTCGGGACGCCAGGGAGGCATGGCCGACAATTCCGACCAAGCGCCTTCGGACAGTAAGGATCCCGTCGTGACCGGAGGCATCGCCCAATGATCGGCAAACTGCTGAAGCGTCGCGCCAGGACGAGTGAAGATGGATCGATCGTGGTCGAGGGCGCCCGCAAGGCGACCGGCGGCAAGGGCAGGACGCGCATCGTCATGACGATGGCGGTGTTCTTCGGTATCTTCTCGACCATATCAGGGCGGCTGGTCTATCTCGGCTTCCAGACCCCCGACATGTCGGGCGGTCCGCAGAGCCGGGTGACGGCATCGCGGCCCGACATCGTCGACCGCAACGGCGAAGTGCTGGCCACGGATATCAAGACGGCGTCGCTGTTTGCAGAACCGCGCCGCATTGTCGACGCCGATGAGGCGATCGAGAAGCTGTCGACGGTGCTTCCGGACATCGACTATGAGCAGACCTACCACAAGCTGAAGAGCGGCGCCGGTTTCGTCTGGCTGCAGCGGCAGCTGACGCCCAAGCAACAGTCCGACATCATGCAGCTCGGCATTCCCGGTTTCGGCTTCCGTACCGAAAAGCGCCGCTTCTATCCGAGCGGCGAGACCTCGTCCTACATTGTCGGCCTCACCAACATCGACAACCAGGGCATCTCCGGAATGGAGAAATATGTCGACGAGCAAGGCTTGAGCGATCTGCAGGCATCGGGCCTTGCCATCGCCAAGGATCTCAAGCCGGTAAAGCTTTCGATCGATCTGCGCGTGCAGCATGTGGTGCGCGACGAGATCGCCGCCGGCCTGGAGCGCTATCGTGCCATGGGCGCCGGCGCTGTCGTGCTCAACGTCAAGACCGGCGAAGTGGTGGCCATGGCCTCGGTGCCGGATTTCGATCCTAACAATCCCTACAATGCACAGGACAAGGACCGGCTGAATCGCATGTCGGCGGGCCTCTACGAGATGGGCTCGACCTTCAAGAGCTTCACCTCAGCCATGGCGCTCGATTCCGGCAAGGCGACGATGGCGAGCCGCTTCGATGCTTCGCATCCAATCCGGGTCGGCCATCAGGCCATTCACGATTTCCACGGCAAGAACCGTGTGCTGTCGTTGCCGGAGGTGTTCCTCTACTCGTCCAACATCGGCTCGGCCAGGGAAGCCGAGATGGTCGGCATCGAGGGCCATCGCGAATTCCTGCATCGCCTTGGCCTTCTGGACAGGATGCAGACCGAATTGCCGGAGACTGCCCGTCCGACTGAACCGAAGGTCTGGAAACAGGTCAATTCATTCACCATCGCCTTCGGCCATGGCGTGTCGACGACGCCGCTGCAAGCGGCTGTGGGCTGCGCGGCGTTGATGAATGGCGGCTTCCTGATGAACCCTACCTTTTTGGTGCGCACGCAGGCGGAAGCGATGGCCACCGCCAAGAAAGTGGTGAGCGAAAAGACCGTCGAAGGCATGCGCTACCTCTATTCGCTCAATGCCGAGAAGGGCTCTGCCCGAAACGCCAGAGTCCCCGGCTACCGCGTTGGTGGCAAGACCGGAACGGCCGAGAAGGTCGTCAATGGCCGCTACTCCAAGGACTTGAATTTCAACACTTTCGTCGCCGCCTTCCCGATGGACGATCCGCAGTATCTGGTGTTTACCATTGCCGATGCTCCGCACCCTGAAAAGCCCGGCATGACGGATGTCGCGGCCGCAAATGCGGGGGTCATGGCCGGCAATATCATCAGGCGTTCAGCTGCCATGCTTGGCGTGAAGCCAGATTTCAGCCATGAAAATGGTGCAACGCTGGTTTCCTATCAGTGATTCTTAGGGCGCGCCGGCAACAGCGCGCTATTTTGTTGCGGTGAACGGGACTCGATGAAGCTCAGAGATCTAGCCGGTATCCTGCCCGTCGAGGGAATAGCTTCCGTCGATCTGGAGGTTACAGGGATTTCTTCGGATTCCCGTCAGGTAAAAGCGGGTGTTGTCTTCTTTGCGCTCGCGGGAACCAAGGCCGACGGTGCCGTTTATGCCGCCGACGCCGCCGCGCGCGGTGCGGCCGCGATCGTGGCGGGCAAGGGCAGCACCTTTGCCGGGATCCCTGTACCGGTGCTGGCGGTCGACGATCCGCGCCTGGCGCTGGCGCTGAGTGCGGCACGCTATTTCGGCAAGCAGCCTGAGATCATGGTCGCGGTGACCGGCACCAGTGGCAAGACCTCGGTCGCGGCTTTCACCAGGCAGATCTGGGAGCAGGCCAGTTATGCCGCCGCTTCGATCGGCACCACCGGCGTGGTGGCGCCTGGGCGCAACGATTATGGCTCGCTGACGACGCCCGATCCGGTCGCCCTGCATCAATTGCTGCGGGAATTGGCGGATGCCGGCGTTACCCACGCTTCGATGGAGGCCTCCAGCCATGGGCTCGACCAGCGCCGTCTGGACGGTGTGAAGCTGGCGGCCGGCGGCTTCACCAATCTCGGCCGGGACCATATGGACTATCATCCGACCATCGAGGACTATCACCGCGCCAAACTGCGTCTGTTCGACGCGCTGCTGCCGAAAGGCGCACCGGCCGTCATCTTCGCCGACGATCCATGGTCGGCACCGACGATTCA
>NZ_RZTB01000032.1:47880-53977 GCF_003997735.1 Mesorhizobium sp. M7A.F.Ca.MR.148.00.0.0
GGCACCGACTTTTCAGGCGGCGCGGGCCGCCGGGCTCGAAGTGCTGACCGTTGGCCGCCATGGCGATTTCCTCAGGCTGAAGCGGGTCGAGCACGAGCGCCATCGCCAGCGGGCCGAGGTCGAGGCCGATGGCGTGCTCTACGAGATCGACCTGCCGCTGGCCGGTGATTTCCAGATTTCGAATGCGCTGGTTTCGGCGGGTCTTGCCATTTCCACGGGAACACCTGTAGCCAAGGCATTGTTGGGGTTGGAGAAATTGAAGGGCGCCCCGGGCCGGCTCGACCTCGTCGGCACCACCGGCAATGGCGCGCCGGTCTATGTCGATTATGCCCACAAGCCCGACGCGCTCGAAAACGTGCTGGCCTCGGTGCGCCCATTCACGACCGGCCGCGTCATCGTCGTGTTCGGCTGCGGCGGCGACCGGGACCGGGGAAAAAGACCGATCATGGGCGAGATTGCGACGCGGCTTGCAGATGTTGTCATCGTCACCGACGACAATCCGCGCTCCGAAGTGCCGGAAACGATCCGCGCCGCTATTTTGGCCGCCGCCCCCGGCGCCATCGAGATCGGCGACCGGCGCCAGGCGATCCACGAGGCGGTCGCCATGCTGCATGCCGGCGACACGCTGATCGTGGCCGGCAAGGGCCACGAGGAAGGCCAGGCGATCGGCTCCGAAACCTTGCATTTCTCCGATCACGAGGAAGTTCGCGCGGCGCTTACGGAGCGTGCCGCATGAGCTTGCTGTGGACCTGCGAGGCGCTGGTTGCCGCCATGGACGGGCGGCCGTTGGGGCCGATGCCGGAAGGCATTTCCGGCATTTCGATCGACAGCCGCAGCCTGCAGCCGGGCGACGCCTTCTTCGCCATCAAGGGCGAGGCGATGGACGGCCATGACTTCGCCACCGCCGCCATCAAGGCCGGCGCCGGCGTCCTGGTGGTGGCCGAAGGCAAGCTGCCGTCGCTCGGCCGGCTGACGGCGCCGATTATCGTCGTCGAGGACGTGCTGGTCGCACTGGAAAAGCTTGGAGTTGCGTCGCGCGCCCGCTCGAGCGCGAAAATCATCGCTGTGACCGGTTCGGCCGGCAAGACCACGACCAAGGAAGCACTGCGCCATGTGCTGCAAGCCGTCGGCAAGGTGCACGCCTCGGCGCAGTCCTTCAACAATCACTGGGGCGTGCCGCTGACCTTGGCGCGCATGCCTGATGATTGCGACTATGCCGTATTCGAGATCGGCATGAACCATCCCGACGAAATCCGGCCGCTGGTAAAAATGGTGAGGCCGCATGTCGCCATCGTCACCATGATCGCGGCCGCGCATCTCGGTTTTTTCCGCAATCTCGACGAGATTGCCAAGGCCAAGGCCGAGATTTTCGAAGGGCTGGAGCCCGAGGGCGCCGTCGTCCTCAACCGCGACGATGCGCGCTTCAAGCTGCTCGACAAGATGGCCCATGCCGCCGGTGTCGAGCACGTCTACGGCTTCGGCGAGAATGCGCGCTCTACCTTCAAGCTCACCAAATGCGAACTGCATGCGGATCATTCCGACATCATCGCCAGGATCGGCGGCCACGAAGTGACGGCGCGGATCGGCGCGCCCGGCCGCCATATGGTGCAGAACGTGCTGGCGGTGCTGGGTGCTGCGCATCTGGTCGGCGCCGATCTCGACAAGGTGGCTTCAGCACTGGCCGATCTCTCTGCCGAGCGCGGGCGCGGCAAGCGCCATGTGCTGCGCCATCCCGGTGGCTCGACTTCGAGCCACCCAGGTGGCTCGACTTCGAGCTACCCAGGTGGACTGATCACGCTGATCGACGAAAGCTACAACGCCAATCCGGCATCGATGGCTGCTGCCATGGCATTGCTCAACGCGACGCCTGTGACGGGCGAGGGCCGCCGCATCGCCGTGCTCGGCGACATGCTCGAACTCGGCGACCATTCGGCCAAGCTGCATGCAGCCCTTGCCGATCTCATCGTCGGCACGGGCACGCAGACCGTCTTTCTCGGCGGCCCGGAAATGCGGGTGCTGGCAGAAGCGCTGCCGGCTGAGATCAAGACGGAATACCGCGCCGGTGTCGAGGAGCTGAAGCCGGTGCTGCTTGCCGCGCTGAGGCCGGGCGACGTGGTGATGATCAAATCGTCGAAGGGCATCGGTTTTGCAAAGCTGGTCGATGCGCTGCTGGGCAAATTCCCGGCTGAATCGACAGCCAGAAAACAGACCTAGGTCGGGGGACGAAAAGCGCATGTTCACACTGCTCGTCGATTTTGCGGACAAGGTCTCGGTCTTCAATGTCTTCCGCTACATCACCTTCCGCACCGGCGGGGCGCTGATCACGTCGGCGCTGATCGTCTTCATCTTCGGGCCGACCATCATCAATTCGCTGCGGCTGCGGCAAGGCAAGGGCCAGCCGATCCGCGCCGACGGACCGCAGACGCATTTCAAGAAGGCCGGCACGCCGACCATGGGCGGGCTGATGATCCTGTCGGGCATTATCGGCTCGTCGCTTTTGTGGGCCAACCTGTCGAGCATCTATGTCTGGGTGGTGCTGCTGGTGACGTTGGGCTTCGGCTCGATCGGCTTCTACGACGACTATTTGAAGGTGACGAAACAGTCACATCTCGGCTTTTCCGGCAAGGCAAGGCTGGCGCTTGAATTCGTTATCGCCGGCATCGCCGCCTGGGTGATCATGCACAATGGTCAGGCGCCGTTCTCTTCGTCGCTGACGTTTCCCTTCGCCAAGGAATTCATCGTCAATCTCGGCTGGTTTTTCATTCCGTTCTCCTGCTTCGTCATCGTCGGAGCAGGCAATGCTGTGAACCTCACCGACGGTCTGGACGGGCTGGCGATCGTGCCGATCATGATCGCGGCGGCCTCCTTCGGCGTCATCGCCTATCTCTCCGGCAACGCCGTGTTCGCCGAATATCTGCAGATACATTTCGTGCCCGGCACCGGTGAACTGGCGGTCGTGCTCGGCGCTGTCATCGGCGCCGGCCTCGGCTTCCTCTGGTTCAACGCGCCGCCGGCGGCGATCTTCATGGGTGACACCGGATCGTTGGCCATGGGCGGCCTGATCGGCACCGTCGCGGTCGCCACCAAGCACGAGATCGTGCTGGTCATCGTCGGCGGATTGTTCGTAGTGGAAATCCTGTCAGTCATCATCCAGGTCGGCTACTTCAAGATGACCGGCAAGCGGGTGTTCCTGATGGCGCCGATCCACCATCATTTCGAAAAGCTCGGCTGGACCGAAAGCCAGGTGGTGATCCGCTTCTGGATCATCGCCGTCATCCTGGCGCTGGTCGGCCTGTCGACCCTCAAGCTGAGATAGGAAGCCCTTTGATCCCCGCCGCATCCTTTTCAGGCAAGCGCGTTTCGCTCTTCGGGCTCGGTGGCTCGGGGATTGCGACGGCGCGCGCGCTGATAGAGGGCGGCGCGGACGTGCTGGCCTGGGACGACAATCCCGAAAGCGTTGCCAAGGCCGCTATTGCCGGTATCGCGACCGCTGATTTGCGCGGCGCCGACTGGGCGAAATTCTCGGATTTCGTGCTGTCGCCGGGCGTCCCGCTGACGCATCCCAAGCCGCATTGGACGGTGGAGCTGGCGCGCGGTTCAGGCGTCGAGATCATCGGCGATATCGAGCTTTTCTGCCGCGAGCGGATGCTGAGCGCGCCGACGGCGCCTTTCATCGCCATCACCGGCACCAACGGCAAGTCGACGACAACCGCGCTGACCGCGCATATCCTGAAAGCCGCGGGACGCGACACCCAGATGGGCGGCAATATCGGCCGCGCGGTGATGACGCTCGATCCGCCCGAGCCCGATCGGCACTATGTGGTCGAATGCTCGTCTTACCAGATCGACCTCGCGCCCTCGATCAATCCGACGGCGGGCATCCTGCTTAACCTGACGCCCGATCATCTCGACCGCCACGGCACCATGCAGCACTACGCCGCGATCAAGGAGCGGCTGGTAGCCGGCAGCGAGACGGCGATCGTCGGCATCGACGATTCCTGGTGCGCGCAGATCGCCGAGCGGCTGGAGCGGGCGGGGCGGCATGTCACCCGCATTTCCAAGCGCCTGCCACTGACGGACGGCTATTTCGCCGATGGCACCAATCTGATGGAAGCGGTGCACGGCCGTTACAGCCGCGTCGCCTTCCTCGAAGGCATCGGCTCGCTGCGCGGCCAGCACAATGCCCAGAACGCGCTGGCGGCGGTCGCCGCCTGCCTCAAGGTCGGACTGGAGCTTGGCGAAATCCAGTCCGGGCTGGAAAGCTTTCCCGGCCTCGCGCATCGCATGGAGCAAGTCGGTCGCAAGGACCATGTGCTGTTCATCAACGATTCCAAGGCGACCAATGCCGATGCGGCAGCACCCGCGCTATCCAGCTTTACGCGCATCTACTGGATCGCCGGCGGCCTGCCCAAGGAAGGCGGCATCGAGCCGTTGCGCGGCTTCTTTCCGCGCATCGCCAAGGCCTATCTGATTGGCGAGGCGGCGCCGGCCTTTTCGGCGACGCTGGGCGAGGCAGTTCCCTACGAGATCTCAGGCACGCTGGCCGCCGCGGTCGAGCACGCCGCGCATGATGCGGCCAAGGACGACAGCGGCGAGGCGGTGGTGCTGCTGTCGCCGGCCTGCGCCAGTTTCGACCAGTTCAAGAATTTCGAAGTCCGCGGCGAAGCCTTCAGGCAAGCTGCGAATGCTATCGAGGGTGTGAAACCCATCGGAGGGGCACGATAATGCAAAGCCGTCTCGACAAAAGCCCGGTGGCAACCTGGTGGTGGACGATCGATCGCTGGTTCCTGGCGGCGTTCCTGTCGCTGATGGGGCTCGGCATCGTCTTGTCCTTCGCCGCCAGTCCGGCGGTGGCCGAACGCATCGGCCTCGACAGTTTCCACTTTGCCACCAGGCAGATCATCTTCACCGTGCCGGCGCTCGGCGTGATGCTGGCCGTTTCCTTCCTGGATTCCAGGCAGATCCGGCGCATGGCGCTGGTCATTCTGTGCCTGATGCTGGTGCTGATGGTGGCGGTGCTCTACATCGGCGTGGAGGTGAAGGGCGCGCGCCGCTGGGTGTCGCTTGCCGGCCTGTCGATCCAGCCGTCGGAATTCCTGAAGCCCGCCTTCGTCATCATGTGCGCCTGGCTGTTCGCCGAGCACAAGCGCCAGCCTGACATTCCGGGCAATCTGTTCGCCATGCTGCTGCTGGTGCTGGTCGTATCGCTGCTGGTGGCGCAACCGGACCTCGGCCAGACCATGCTGACGACCGGCACCTGGGGCATCATGTTCTTTATGGCCGGGCTGCCCTGGCTGTGGATCGTCGCGCTGGGTGCGGCCGGCGTCGGCGGCGTCTTTGCCGCCTATACGGTGTTCCCGCACGTTGCCCTGCGCATCGACAAGTTCCTCACCGGCGAGGGCGACACGTTCCAGGTCGACATGGGGCGCGAAGCGCTGATCAATGGCGGCTGGTTCGGAGTCGGACCGGGCGAGGGCACCGTCAAGCGCGTCATCCCCGACAGCCATGCCGACTTCGTCTTCTCGGTCGCGGGCGAAGAGTTCGGGCTGATCATGTGCTTCTTCATCATGTCGATCTTCGCCTTCATCGTGCTGCGCGGCCTCAACACGGCGCTGAAGGAGCATGACGATTTCACCCGCTATGCGGTCGGCGGCCTCGTCACCGTGTTCGGCCTGCAAGCTGTCATCAACATGTGCGTCAACCTCCAGCTTGTGCCGGCCAAGGGCATGACGCTGCCGTTCATCTCCTATGGCGGCTCCTCGCAGATCGCCATCGCCATCTCGATGGGCATGGTGCTGGCGCTGACACGCAAGCGGCCGGAAAAGCGCAAGCAGGTGGGCTTTGGCCTGTCGCAACGCGCCGTGCCGGCGGAGTGATATGGCCAGAGGCGTCATCCTTCTCGCAGCAGGCGGCACCGGTGGGCATCTTTTCCCGGCCGAGGCGCTGGCGCACGAGCTGAACGAGCGCGGCTGGTCGGTGCATCTGGCAACCGACGACCGTGCGGAGCGTTTCGCCGGCCATTTTCCGGCCGCCGCCATCCACCCGATCCAGTCGGCGACGATGGGCTCGAAAAACCCTTTTGCCCTGCTTGGTGCCT
>NZ_RZTB01000032.1:53987-54275 GCF_003997735.1 Mesorhizobium sp. M7A.F.Ca.MR.148.00.0.0
GTGCCTTCTGGAAAATCTGGCGCGGCGTGCGCCAGGCCTCCGCCGTCATCGGCAGGATCAAGCCGGATGCCGTCGTCGGCTTCGGTGGCTATCCAACCTTGCCGCCGCTCTACGCGGCGACACGGCGCAAGGTGCCGACGCTGATCCATGAGCAGAACGCGGTGATGGGGCGCGCCAACCGGGCGCTGGCTGGCCGTGTCGATGCCATCGCCGGCGGCTTCCTGCCGCAGGACACCAGTGCTGCCGGGGTCAAGACGGTGACGACAGGCAATCCGGTCAGGCCGGCCG
>NZ_RZTB01000330.1:0-308 GCF_003997735.1 Mesorhizobium sp. M7A.F.Ca.MR.148.00.0.0
GTTCCAGCGAGCCGTCGCAGGTCTCGATGCGCAGCCGGGGAAAGGGCGGCATTATCCCGGCGCCGAACTCGTTCAGGGTGACGAGATGGACCAGCCGCCTGCCGCAAGCCGGACACAGGCCCCTTCCCTCACCGCCGATCGTGAACGGCTGTCCTGCCGTCGGCAGATGCCAGGTGGGATGATTGCGGTGCGTCGGGAACGGCGAGTCGTCTGGCGTGCCGCCTTCAAGGACGAGATGGTGACAGGCCGGCGGCAAGCGAGGATCGGCGTGGGTTTGCCAATCCTCAAAATCTGGAATGTCTGCCAAC
>NZ_RZTB01000330.1:388-825 GCF_003997735.1 Mesorhizobium sp. M7A.F.Ca.MR.148.00.0.0
TCCGGGAACAACTCGGGCGCCTGCAAGGCGGCGCGAGCCAACAGGTCTTCAACGTCAGCGCCGCCTTCCGCCGCATCTTGCAGGAGGGTTGCAAGGCGAGCCAGATCCGCATCGTCAAGGAACGAGACCGCGTCGTCGATAAGAGTGATCCGGTGGACGCCGGCTTCGACGGCCGCCTCGATGAGCTGAATCAAGAACGCCGATCCGTCTTTCAAATATCGGGCGATAATGACTTCGCAATCGGCATAGCGAGCCTGAAATGTCGAACGCGACTCCTCCGACAGAAGGCGAACCACGGTTTCGATATCTTGCTGTTGTGAGTTGGGCATTACGCATCGTCCTTAGCGGATGCTTCGCCGTCAACTCATTTTGGGCGGCTCGCCGCCATAGGCCCAGTCGAGCAGCTTGATCGTGTGCACCACCGGCAGCTTGGCGGC
>NZ_RZTB01000331.1:0-816 GCF_003997735.1 Mesorhizobium sp. M7A.F.Ca.MR.148.00.0.0
CCGCCGCGAAGGTCGATACTGGCGCGCGTGTAGCGGATTCAAAGACCGGGCAATTAAGATTGAGAGTTGTCGAGGGTGACGACTAGTTCCTCGATCCGGTCCGAGGGGTGGGTCGATTACTTTTTTTGGCAGATCGCAGACCTCGGAGATTGGCCGAAACGCCTATCCCGTCGTCATTCACGGGCGGAGCAAGGAGCGTACCGACGCAGCGCAGACCCGAGGATGACGAAGTTGAAGGGCTCGGTCGATTGGAGATTGCCCCGCGCTACTGCTCCTCTATCGTGGTCATGCCTTGAAATTCCGGCAGCCAGTGCAGCGCCGAGCGGTGCCATTTCTGCTGTGTCGGGATCAAATCCTGGCGCTGCCGCGCGGTCCCCACGCGAATTCCATAGACCTTCGGACCATCTCCGACAGACGTGGCGTAAAGGTGCGAACCGCAGTCGGCGCAAAAGGCCTGGGTGCGCTTGGCGCCGCTCGCCACGATCTTGATGTAGATTTTCGGCGTGCCCTTGGTGATGCGGTAGTTGCTTTCCGGCGCCGGAACCGTCAGGCGAAAAGCCGTGCCGGTCAGTTGCTGGCAATCCGTGCAGTGGCAGATCGTGGTCTTTTCCGGGTCTACCTCCGCCTCATAGGTTATCGCGCCGCAGTGGCAGCCGCCGTCGATCTTCATCTTCGTTCCTCCTGAATCCCGGTAATCTAGCGGGTCAAGGCAGCCAGGCAATGGCGCGGCGCTAGTCCAGAGCCGGATCGGATGCGGTGTCGATCAGCTTGCGCCGCTTCTCCCAGGTGCCTGCCGTCTGTGGCTTGACGAACAGC
>NZ_RZTB01000332.1:0-809 GCF_003997735.1 Mesorhizobium sp. M7A.F.Ca.MR.148.00.0.0
GCTTGGCCTCCATTGGGACGGCGCCGCGCTCGCCGACCTTTGCACGCAGATCGAAAAACTCGGGGTATCCCAGCGGTCGGCGCCATTCGACGCCGCGGCGATCGCCGCTGAGGTCGTCGCCATGCGTCCCGATGCCGAACTCTTTGGCTGGTGGCTCGCCGACCTGGTACTGGCGCAACGCCTGGGCTGGCCGCAGCCCCTGCCGCTCCTAATGGCGCTGGGTTTTGGACCATCTTTCCGCACCGAGGCCGGCGGTGGCCGGCGCATCCGGCCCGGGGACAAGAATTTTGAGCGGGCGGTTTGCATCGCGCTCGTCGCGGCCGCCGCGGACGCTTGTCGGTTGGCCGCCGAGCTGTCGCGCCGGGCCGAAAAACTCCTGGCGGTGGCGCCGAAACTGCGCGCCAAAGGCGCCGGCGACGTAATCTTTCTGCTGCTCAGTGAAGACGCCGTGTCCGGATCGCTGACGACGGACAATCTGTCGCGCTTTGCATCGCGACGGCTGTTCGAACGGCTGCAGCAACTGGAGGTCGTGCGCGAGCTCTCCGGCCGCCCCACATTCCGGCTGTTCGGGCTGTAGCGATGAGCGAAGCGTCCGCCCGCCGCAAGCCAAACGATCAGCCGGCGCTGCTCGACACCGAACTGGAACATCTGCCGCCGGAGCTGCGCTGGTGCGAATGGATGGCCCGCGTCGAAGCGGTGATCTTTGCGGCAAATGAACCGGTGACACGTAGTGTCCTCGCGCGGGTGGTGGGAAAAAACTGCAATATCGAGCTGATCATCGACGACATTCGCGCCGAACTCGCCGGCCG
>NZ_RZTB01000333.1:0-808 GCF_003997735.1 Mesorhizobium sp. M7A.F.Ca.MR.148.00.0.0
GCAGACGGGTGGGGCGCTCCTCGGTCCCAGTTTACTCGCGGTGCGTTCCAGCATGGCTGCAATACTCCAGGGGCAGGATTCTGGAATCCTGTTTGCGGCTAGCATCACCACGTGAAGACATCGATCGTTCGCCATCTGCTGCGCTAACCTCAATCTCGGCGGCGCCTGGCCTGTATGGCAGCAAAGGTGACTGGGCGAAAATCCCAGGCGTCGACGCCGACGTCGTGCTGGCGCGTCATTGGCTTCAGCCGGCCATGAGAATGGCCGTGCAGGTTTATCGATTTCTTGCCGATCTTGTTCCAGGTGCGGAACGGGTAGTGGCAAAGAACCAAGAAACTGCCCTCGACAGTTAGCTCCTTGTAGTGTTGCACGCTAGCCCAAGCCGAAGCGCGGAGCGTTACCACGCCGTCGTTGTTGCCGATGATCAGGTGTTTGGTGCCGTGGAGGCAGGACAGCAGCGAAGACACTGTCTCGGCCGATCCCTTGGCGAAGTCGCCGAGGTGCCAAACCTCGTCATTTGGAGCGACAGTCTCGTTCCAAAGTTCAGTCAGTGCCTGGTCGTGGGCCACCAATGAACTGAAGGGGCGGGGGTCGAGCCGCAGAATGCGGGGATCGTTGAAATGCGTGTCGGAGGTGAAGAAGATCATGCGCCGCCGCTGGCTGAGATGAGCGCTCGACGATCGCTTCTAAGTTCGGTTGCCGGAGCGGCTTTGGGGTCCATCATCGATCCTGATTTGGGCTTCCCTGAGCATCTTGAGTGCCTCTTCCTTGGTGAGGCCGCACTTGCGCGCAAAGTAGAGAGCTTCGA
>NZ_RZTB01000334.1:0-806 GCF_003997735.1 Mesorhizobium sp. M7A.F.Ca.MR.148.00.0.0
AGGTTCAACGGGTCACTGCGCCGCGAACGCCAGCAGTATCTCAGCCCCTTGCCGGGACTCCCCTGGTGAATGCCTCAGGTTGAACGGGCTGACGCTATCTTGTCAAGCGCATTCGGGCGCCTTCGGCCGGTGGCGACGGCCGGCGGCCAGCCGGGCGGAGAGCTCGCGCATGCATCGGGGACAAGTCACGCCCGTTGACCGTGGCCAAAGCCTCATTCGCTTCGTGAAGGATGGAGAAACTGTATTGGCCATGTGAGCGTATCGACCAAGTAGCTCAGGCGGTCACGGATGTGGCGGCGCAAGCCCTGAGCGTGATTGTGCACGGGCAACCTCGACTATCCCATCTGCCACGCTCTTTAGAATCGGTGGGGTCTGGTGATCGCAGGCTGGGCCACTCAAAAGCCTACAAGAAGAAAGTCATGGCGACCATTGCTCAAGATCGCAAGGGTGCGTGCAAGACCTGCCGTTGGCAGTCATGCACGCTCGCTCAGAGATAGTCCGGCCGCGGAAATTCTCCCTTATTCGTAAGAAAGCTCATTGAGCAACTGGGCATTGAGCAACTGGGTCTCACGTCGCGGGTCTCGTGTGCTTCACACCCGAAAAATAGCCGCCGTGGCAATTCTCGAAAAGTGCAGGCTACCTCGTTAAGGACACTGCGGATGATCGTTCGCGCTTGGCAAAAGCGAACGGATTAGTCTATGGCTCTCGGCAGGGGGGCGAGTTATGCGGCGGGTGCGAATCCTTCAAGTAGGCGATATTCACTATCCGGACTGGCATCCTTCCTCTAGCAACATCGATGCCAAGGA
>NZ_RZTB01000335.1:0-799 GCF_003997735.1 Mesorhizobium sp. M7A.F.Ca.MR.148.00.0.0
GTCTTGCCCGATCTCCTCTCGAAGGGGCGGACAGTCAACATTTGTTGACTTCCATCAAGGAGGAAATCACTACCGCTTGCCTGTCCGTCGGACCATAAGACAGGCTGTGTGATCGGGGCCTCGGCCGGCTTGCCGCACGGAAGGCGACCTTGCCTTGAACGCGGACGCGCCATCTGGAATGGGGCAGCCGCCTGCATGACGGAATGGCAACAGCATTGGAACAGCCTCAATTTGCCACCGAGCGCGATCCGAGGCTGAGACTGATTATTCCAATCATCGTCGCCATCGCCTTTCTGATGGAGCAGCTCGATTCCACCATCATCACCACCGCGATCCCCGCCATCGCGCGCAGCCTCGACACGACGCCGGTCAGGCTGAACCTGGCGATCACCACCTACATCCTGACGCTGGCCGTATTCATTCCCGTCAGCGGCTGGTTCGCCGACAGGTTCGGCGCACGAAAAGTGTTCGCGCTGGCGCTTTTCACCTTCACCCTCGGCTCGGCGCTGTGCGGCATGGCCAACAGTTTCGGCATGCTTTTGGCGATGCGCGCCCTGCAGGGGCTGGGCGGCGCCATGATGACGCCGGTCGGGCGGCTGATCCTGCTGCGCAGCTTTCCGCGCAGTGGGCTGATCACCGCCATGACCTACATGACCTTGCCCGCCATCATGGGGCCTGTGATCGGACCGCTGCTCGGCGGCCTGTTGACCACTTACGCGTCATGGCGCTGGATATTCTATGTCAACGTGCCTTTCGGTTGTCTCGGCATTCTGGCGGCGCTGCACTTCGTCGACGATTT
>NZ_RZTB01000336.1:0-773 GCF_003997735.1 Mesorhizobium sp. M7A.F.Ca.MR.148.00.0.0
CCGAATTCCGGGTCTCGACCGTCGAAGCCCAGCGCATGTTCATCGAGGCGCATGTGGTGGCGGTGGCCTCGGGAAGGCCAAGGATTGCGGTTTGATGTCGTGAAAACCGGTTGGCGCATTCAAGCAAATGCGCATCGCAGCCGTCAAATCGAGGATTTGGACACGGCAAGTCGCTCGAACACCGCGTGTACCCGTATTCGACTGCCGTTCGGGTCCACGATTTGCATGATCAAAAACAGCTTGTCCTGATGAAGCTTGAAGGCTGCCGACAGGGCTCGGGCCTTGGCGCTTGCCGATGTCGATCCGGGCCAATTGCCATTTCCGATCAAGGCCTGTTCCCCGTTGATCGTTTTCTCTTTCAGATTGGCCGTCCACCCATTGCTCGCATCGACCTGCAAGCCGGGATCGCTGCGGATAACGACTCTGCAATTGGCACATTGGCCGCCGGTTGAGTAAACCTGCTGCCATGTGCCGATGAACTCGACATCGGCAGCGCCGGCGGGGGCGGCGCCCGCGAACGCAAGAGTGAGTGAAACAAAAGTAAGCCAGGCAAATCTCGACATCGGCATACTCCAAAGATGCCTGATTTATTTGACAGGCAATGTATAAGGCCGGGTTTACTGGAATGAGAAAATTGACGCGATATGCGATTGGACATGGCCGGTTGTGCCCTGCGATGCCGCTCCTCTCTGGAGGACGAAGCGATGCAAATACGTTCCCTTCACCCTAAGCTGAATTGACCCGGCAAACCTGACATGCCAAAGGCCCGCAAA
>NZ_RZTB01000337.1:0-771 GCF_003997735.1 Mesorhizobium sp. M7A.F.Ca.MR.148.00.0.0
CCGGCGTGTTTTTCCTCACCGGCGGCGTGCAGACGGTGTCTTACTGGCTGCTGGAAAATTTCCCGGTGCTGGGGCGGCTGGGGTAGGTCGCCTCGGCGGAACGATGCACGGCAGCCCGCATTTGCAGTACCGTTGATCAAAACTTTTTCGAGCCGGGAGGCGAGAATGGTAGCCAAGGCGGATGTGCGAAAATTCTTCAAGGTCTATAAGAAAATCTACAATGACGCGATCGCCGACACCGTCGATCTCAACGACGTCGCGGACATGTATTCGGCCGGTTTTGTCTCGGTGACGTCGGCAGCGGTCATGGTTGGCGAGAATGGCGAGCAGTTGAAGGCCATCATGACAAAGGGTTTTGAGGCCTATCGTGCCCTCGGCAGCAAGAGGATGACCTGCAAGGAGGTCTCTGTGACACCTGTCGACCAGGACCATTGCGTGGCTGAGGTAAACTGGGCCGGTGACTATGAACGCAAGGATGGGAGTCCCGTGACCATCGACTTTGCGGTCAACTATCTCGTCGAAAAGCGCGACGGCAAGCTGAAGGTGTTTGGCTGGATATCAGGTGACGAGCAGGCGGAATTCAGGAAACACGGCCTGTTGTAGGTGTGCTGACTGCCGAATTCCGTTTTAAGACCCGCTGATTAAGAGTCAGCTGCTCCGCCATCTCACCGAAATTTAACCGCATTGGTGAAGCAAGGCGCCACTGCTAGCATGCTTTGATTCCCAACCCTTTTCATATGGTTGTCCCTTCCATGAGCCAGAGATCCTGCC
>NZ_RZTB01000338.1:0-761 GCF_003997735.1 Mesorhizobium sp. M7A.F.Ca.MR.148.00.0.0
ATCTGATGCACGGACGCACCGGCGCCACCAGCGCCACCGATATAGAAGCCGGTCCAGTTGTAGGCTGGCGTCTCGAAGGCAGCACCGCCGCCGTTCTGGGCACCGAAACGGTAATTGGCTGCGATCTGGAAAGTATGGCGCGAGGTGTCAAGATTGAGGAGACCGTCCGGTACTCCGACAATGCCAGCCTCGGAAAGAAGATCGTCCTTGGTCCCGAAGCCCGTATAGCGATACTCAGTCTTGATCGTCCAATTGCTGTTGATGGCCGTTTCGATGCCACCTCCGACAAAATACCCGCTCTGATCCCAATCAAAATCGAAGCCAGCGTTCGTGTCGAGCTTGTACTCTGCCAGGAATAGCCACCCAGCACGTAGCCCAGAGTGTTCGGCGTCAAGAGGTAGCCGAGACGCAGGCCAGCGTCGAAACCGTAGGTTTCCTTGATAGAAGCGTCGAACCCCGTAATGTCCAGCGTGGTCTTGATGTTGCCCACGTGAGCGTCCAGCAGACCTCCGATGAGGAACCGGGGCGAGACCATATAGTCATAGCCGACCGTCAGCTCACCATAGACGCCTTCGCCACCAATGCCGTTCAGCGAGACTGGAATAAAATCGCTGCTGAGCTCGTGTACGTTGGCACCGGCACCGACGCCAAAACCAACGTACAGACCGCTCCAGTTAAAGCCGGCAGCTTCTTCTACCGGCTGCACGACGTCTGCTGCATGAGCAGCAGACATCAAAGCCACAGCAGAAATAGCACCAAGA
>NZ_RZTB01000339.1:0-756 GCF_003997735.1 Mesorhizobium sp. M7A.F.Ca.MR.148.00.0.0
ATACTGCACCTACGCCACACACCGGCCGGACCTGATCCGGCTTTATGAGCATTGGGCTTTGTCAGTTGCCCAAGCGTGATGGCTTTCGCGACGCGGCGCGCCTCAGGAACTGAGCCGCGTCCAGGTCGAAACGCGGGAAAGAAAGACAGGAAACAGAATGGCCGATCAATTCGCAACGGACGTCATTGCCCTGATCAAGAAACGCGCCGAGTCGGAGAGCGGTGAGGGAATGCCTGCGTCATTCGTCGGCGAGATAACAATCGCCACGGAACTGGACGCGCTCGGGTTTGATTCGCTGGGTTTGGCGGACGTCCTCTGGGATGTGGAGCAGGCCTACGGCATCAAGATCGACATGAACACGGCCGATGCCTGGTCCAATCTCAAGAATGTCGGCGACGTCGTGGAAGCCGTCCGCGGCTTGCTTGCGAAGGAGGCTTGAATGGACAGGCGCGTCGTTATCACCGGAGTGGGCGGCCTGTGCGGACTGGGCACCGACGCCGCCTCTATGTGGAAAGAGATGCGCGAAGGCCGCTCCGCCATCGGCCCGATCGCCAATTCCGAGCTTCATGACCTGGAGGGCATGACCGGCGCTGAGATCAAGGCGCTGCCCCAGCACGACATCGATCGCAAGCAGCTCGTCTCCATGGCCCGCTTCAGCTTGCTCGCCGTGCTTGCAGCGCGCGAAGCCATGCGGCAGGCCGGACTTTCCTGCGACGAAGGGAATGCCCATCGCTTCGGCGCGACAGTGGGCGTCGG
>NZ_RZTB01000033.1:0-52954 GCF_003997735.1 Mesorhizobium sp. M7A.F.Ca.MR.148.00.0.0
CGATGGTGCCGAAGTCCTTAGCGATCTCGTAGCCGATGCCGTCGGCCGCCGCCTTGCCTACATAGGAATGGCACAGCGTGTGGTTGTTGGTGGCGTCGACACGGATCTTGCCTTGCGGTGCGTCGAACTCGATCGACGGCAGCGCGGCCAGCACATCATCGTCCTTCAACGATCCAGCCTTCTCGGCGGCCAGCGCATAGAGATGCAGGCCGTTGTAGCCGGCCTCGCCGATGCCGTTGACCATCTTCTCCTGACCGAATTTCTCGCGGAAGCTCGAGATGAACTTCTTGTTGACCGGGTTGTCCAGCGCCATCCAGTAGGGTTGCGGTGCATAGGTGCCGGCCGCCACGCCGGGCGGCAGCGCGTCCTTGTTGAAGACCTCGTCGAGCGGGGCGATCAGCGGCTGCTTGATGTCGAAGCTGCGATACTGCTTGAGCTGGGTGACGGCGTCGTTGCCGACCACCATCGACCAGACGACATCGGGCTTCAGTGACTTGATCTTCTGGAAGGCCGGGCCGAAATCGGTGGTGCCGAACGGATAGTAGTCGGCGCCGATGATCTTGCCGCCGGCCTTCTCATAGGCCGCCGTGATCGCCTCGGTCATCTTCTGCGGCCAGGCATAGTCCGAAGCCATGACATAGATCGTCTTGCCGAGGTTCTCGGCCACCCACGGCATCATCGGGTCGACCTGCTGCATCGGGATCGGGCCGGTGGCGACGAAGTAGCGGTTGCATTCGCCGCCTTCGAAATTGGTCGGGTAGAAGAACAGCTTCTTGGCCTTCGAGGTGACCGACAGCGTGGCGCTGCGCTCGGGCGAAATGATCGTGCCCATGATCACGTCGACCTTGTCTTCGTTGATGAGCTTGCGCGCCTTGTCGATGGAGCCCTTGGTCGTGGTCTGGTTGTCCTCGATGATGAGCTCGACCTGGCGTCCGCCAATGCCGTTGGCGGCGTTGAGCTCGGCAGCGGCGAGCTTGTAGCAATTGAGCAGCGTCTCGCCGAGGATCGCCTGCAGCCCGGTGATCGGGATCGACAGGCCGACCTTGACGGTGTCGGCGGCGCGCAGGATCGACGGCGCGCCGACGATGGCGAAGGCGGCCGCGGCGCCGCCGGATTTCAAGACAGTTCTTCTGCTTATCATTGTTGTGTTCCCTTCCAGTCCCAGGCGCGCCCCATGCACGCCTTACAAGTCAACAAGCTCCCAGGCGCGCTTCAGGCGCGCTCTATAGGGCCAACAGATCCTTCAGCAGGGTCTCGTCGGCGAAGGTCTCAGGCGCACCTTCGTGGACGATCCTGCCCTTCTCCATCACCAGGCAGCGGTCCGATGCCTTGAGAACGAGATCTAGATTCTGCTCGACAAGAATGATCGCGATGCCGCGCTCGCGGGCGATGCGCGGCACCAGTTCGGCGATCGACTGCACGATGTTCGGCTGGATGCCTTCCGAGGGTTCGTCGAGCAGCAGCACCGACGGCAGGCCGCATAGCGCGCGACCGATCGCCAGCATTTGCTGCTGGCCGCCCGAAAGCGTGCCGGCAACCTGCGCTTCGCGCTCCCGCAGGATCGGAAAATAGCCGAAGATGTCGTCCGGAATGCCGCCATCGCCACGCTCCTTGGCGGCGCGGGTGCCGACCTCCAGGTTTTGCCGCACCGTCAGCTGGTTGAAGATCCCGCGCCCCTGCGGCACATGCGCGATGCCTGCGCGCGCGCGGCGGAAAGCCGGAGCGTTGGTGAGATCCTTGTCTCCGAGAACCACCGCCCCGCCGCTTGCCCGCAAGCCGCCGGAGATGACGCGCAGCAGCGTCGTCTTGCCTGCGCCGTTACGGCCGAGCAAGCCCACGACTTCGCCCGGCGCGACGCTGAGGTCGATGCCGTTCAGCACGGGGAGCAGACCGTAGCCGGCCGACACCGCCATTGTTCGCAGCATGATCAGCGCCTCCCCAGATAAACATCGCGGACCATCTCGTCGGACTCGATGTCATGGAAAGGACCGCTGCGCAGCCGGCGTCCCTGATGCAGCACCAACGTCTCGCAGTTCAGCGCCCGCACGAAGCGGATGTCGTGCTCGACGGCAACGATCGAGAACTCGCCCTTGAGGCGCAGCAGCATCTGCGCCGTCGCCAGCGTCTCCTGCGGCGTCATGCCGGCAGTGGGTTCATCGAGCAACAGCAGGCGCGGCTCTATGGCCAACGCCATCCCGATCTCCAGCCATTGCTTCTGGCCATGCGCGAGCTCGCCGGCCAGCGTGGCGGCACGGTTACCGAGCGCGACCAGTTCCAAGAGTTCACCAACCGGGCGCACTGGCGAAGGCGCGCCCCAGCGCGCGACCTTCAGATTGTCCTCCACCGAGAGGTTCGGGAAGACCGAGGGAATCTGGAATTTGCGGGCGATGCCGAGCCGGGCGATGCGATGCAGCGGCAATCCGGCGATGTCATGGCCGAGGAAGCGCACGCTGCCGCTGGTCGGACGCAGCGTGCCGGTCAGCACGTTGAGGAAAGTGCTCTTGCCAGCGCCGTTCGGCCCGATGATGCAGCAAAGCTCCTTGTCTCGTACGGTGAGGTTCAGAGCCTCCAGCGCCTGCAGTCCGCCAAAGCGGATACCGACATTTTCAGCCTGCAGCAGGATGTCGCTCATTGCGCGCGCCTCCTGCCCTTGAACAGGCCTTTCAGCCGCGCGTAGATCGACAGGATGCCATCCGGCAGGACGAAGACGATGATGACGAAGACACAGCCGAGCAGAAGGGGCCACAGGCTCGGGTTGAAGCTGCTGATCGTCTGCTGCGCGCGCTGAATGAAGATGGCGCCCAGTACTGGCCCAAGCAGCGTGCCGCGTCCGCCGACCGCCACCCAGACGATGACTTCCGTCGACAGAAGCAGCCCGGACAGATCGGGTGCCACCAGCCCGGCCATACAGACATAGAGGGCGCCGGCAAGGCCGGCGATCGCCGCCGACAGGACGAAAGTGACAAGCAGCCGCAATGGCGCATTGTGGCCGAGCGCGGCCGCCCGGATTTCATTGTCTTGAATGGCGGTCAGCACCGTGCCCCAGCGGCCACGGCTGATCGACCAGAGCGCCAGCACCGTCATGGCGACGATGGCCGAGACGAAGATGTAGCTGGGCAGATCCTGGCTGAGATCGACGTGCAGCCCGCCAAGATCGAACTCGATCGGCGGGATGCCGATCAGGCCGCTGTCGCCGCCGGTAACCGAGCTCCAGGAGACCGCGGCCTGCTGGCAGATGACGCCCATGGCCAGCGTGACGATGGTGAAATAGCTGCCACGGATGCCGCCGAAGAACAGGAAGTAGCCGATGATGGCGGCGACGAAGGCCGCACCCGCCACCGCACCCATGATGCCGAGTAAGCTTCCAAAGGGGATGGCATCATTGAGTGTGACCAGCGCCATGATGTAGCCGCCGATGCCGAAAAAGGCGGCGTGGCCGAAACACAGGATTCCGGTGCGGCCCCAGAAGAAGTCGAGGCTCGCCGCGAAAAGGCCGAAGATGAGCGCGTCGCGGATCACCGTCAGCTGATAGCCGCCGGCAAAGAACGGATAGATGATCGCGAGCGCCACGCAGGCGGCGAAGATCAGCAGCCAGTTGCGATCACGGGCGATCATCGCGACGCTCCGTTCAACAGACCGTTGGGCCGCAGACGGACAGCGACGATGGCAGCCAGCAGCACGATCGCCTGCGCCAGCGACGGCGAGATCTGATAATTGAGGATGCTGGTCAGCCCGCCGACGAAGACGCTGCCGGCGACAAGGCCGCCAATCGAGCCGACGCCACCGACGATGACGACGAAGAAGGCGTTGGCGAGATAGTTCACCCCCATCTGCGGCAGCACGATCGCCAGTGGCGCGACCAGTCCGCCGGCAAGCCCGGCGATGGCCGCGCCGAAGGTGAAGGCAATGGCGTAGGTACGCCGCGTGTTGATGCCGACGCCCTCGGCCATCTCGCGGTTCTGGATGACGGTTCGGATATCGAGGCCGAAGGGCGTCCGGCTGATCAGCAGGATGACGCCGAGCAAGGTCAGCATGGCGATGCCGATCAGGATCAGCCGGTAGGCCGGATAGACGGTGAAGACGAGATCGAGCGTGCCCTCGATCGGCGGCGTCACCGGCTTGGCGCCGAGGCCGAAGGTCAGTTCCAGCCCTTGCTGCAGGATCAGGCTGACGCCCCAGGTGGCGAGCACGGTCGAGACAGGCCTGGAATAGAGATGGCGGATGATGGCGAATTCGAGGATACAGCCGACCACCGCGCCGGCGATGGGCGCGGCGGCCAGGCCCAGCCAGAACGAGCCGCCCATGCTCTGGACGAAATAGACCGCGAAAGCACCGACGGTGACGAACTCGCCATGCGCCAAATTGGTCACGTTCATCAGCCCGAAGCTGATCGCCAGCCCGAGCCCGACCAGCATCAGGATGCTGATCAGCGTCAGCGCGTTGAGCAGCGTGGTGATGAGAAAATCCATCGCGTCAGGCCGCGCTTGCGAGACGTTGGCGCAGGCCGGCGAGCAGCCCCTCTGCGGCATCGAGCGCAGCAGCCTGGTGTGGCTGCAGATCCTGCCCAGCCCACTCGTCGATATGGTCCGACAGCGGATCGACCACTTCGGTACGGTGATTGGCCAGCGTCTCGATGACGGCATGGCCGCAGAACGGCACATAACCTTCGGAGTAGCCGCCCTCATGGGTCATGATCAGACGCCCTTGCGAGGTCTCGGCGGCCAGCGCCACCATGCGCGCGGCGAGCCGCCTGAAGCATTCGCTGTTGAGCATCATGCGGCCGAGCGGATCAAAGCCTGACGCATCGAAGCCGGAAGCGACGATGACGAGGTCCGGTCTGTAGGCGCGCAGCGCAGGTGCGATGACGCGGTCGAAAGCCGCTTCATAGGCGCCGGTGCCGCTGCCCCCCGGCAGAGGTATGTTCATGTTGTAGCCTTTGCCGGCATCTTTCCCGTTGTCGGCCAGCGCACCGCGCCCGGTCGGGTAGAGATTGTCCTGATGCACGGAAATGGTCAGCACCGACGGGTCGGAATAGAACACCGTCTCGGTGCCGTTGCCGTGATGCACATCCCAGTCGACTATCGCCGCGCGCCCGAGCAGACCTTCATGCTGCAGCCGGCGCACGGAGACGCCGATGTTGGAGAACAGGCAGTTGCCCATCGCCTGGTCGGGTTCGGCATGGTGCCCCGGCGGCCGCGCCAACGCGTAGGCATTGTCGACGCGGCCGGTCAGCACCGCGCGCATGGCGGCATAGGTGGTGCCGGCAGACAGCAGCGCGATGTCGAAACTGTTGAGGCCGATCGGCGCCTGCGGCCCGGCGAAGCCGGATCCGCGCTCGCTCAGCATGCGGATATCGTCGACATGGCGTTGCGTGTGCACGCGCAGCAGGTCCTCGATCGAGACTGGCTCTGGGATGATCGGCACCAGATGACGCGACAGGCCACTGACCTGGATGAGGTTGTTCAGCCGACGCTTCGAGCCGGGCGATTCCAGATGGCGGCCGGGTTCCACGAAACGGCCGGGCGGCATCATGTCGGCGCTGGGGCCGGTGTCGTGCCACATCAGCTGTTCGTGAAAAACGTAGCCTGTCGCCATCCGCAGCGTCCTCCGAAAACCAGGTGACGCTAGCAGGCTGACGATCATGTGGCCCGACCCGAAAGAGGGGTTGTGCCCGTTATTCTATACCCCTCCTTTCGGAGGGGGATGGGCGCCTGCTGACCCTTGCGCGGCGCGCACCGCCTGCACCCGGTTGGATACCGCAAGCTTGCCGAAAATGTTCTTCAGGTGCCATTTCACCGTGGTTTCGCTCACCGACAGCGCCAAGGCGATATCTCGATTGGACATGCCCTCAGTGAGATAGCGCAGCAGTTCGGCCTCGCGCTGGGTGAGCTGTTCCTTCTCAGCGGCTGGTGCGGCCAGCTTGCGAGTCGCGACAGGCATTGTCTGCGCGGCGTCGATGATGCGCGTGGCATAGGCTGACAGTGCTGGATCGGTCTTTGCCTGGGCCGCACGCAGCCGCATCAACCCGTCGATAACAGGCCTTCCCTCGTCGACGAAGGAACGGATGAAGCCTGACGGCTGGGCAAGACGAAGTGCTTCGAGAAGATAACGGTCCGCCACGCGTTGGTCATGGGTGGCGCTGACTGCCTTGGCGCGCAGGATCAGCGCGAGGATATGGCGGCGCATGCGCCCGCTGCTTTTCGTTCGCACCAACAATTCGTCGAAAATTCGGGCGGCCGCGGCATAGGATTTCTCGGCCGTCAGCAGGCGGCCTTCGGCGAAGAACTCGAACTCGTTGGCTGTGGTGATGGCCATCGAAGCCTCGGTCCCTTCGCCGCGATGCTCGGTCAGCAGCGCGCGCGCCTCGACATTGCGGTTCTGGTCGAGCAGCACACGTATGCGGTCATGCACGATCATCGATGCCAGGCGGCGATAGACGGTGCCGCGCACACGTTGATAGATGCGCTCAAGCATATCCAGTGCCGCTTCGGTGCGGCCGGTCAGCTGCAGCACGCGGGCATAGGTCGGCACGCTGGCCAAGGGATAGACGATCACCGCAGCGCCTTCGATCTGCGGTCCGAGATTCTCGACCAGCGTCAACGCCTCGCCCGACGCATTGGTCTCGTAGGCGAGTTCGGCAAGCAGCGTTCCGGCTAGGGCTTCGGCATAGGAGTTTGCACCGATCCGCGCCCTGGCCTCGATGATGGCGTTGCGCAGCAGCCGCTCTGCGGCGGGCAGGCGGCCCGCCGAACGCTCGATCACGGCCATGTAGCAATTGGCGATGGTGACGCCGAGCAGGCTGCCGCTTCGCGCGTGCGCCCGTCGTGCCGCGTCGATGGCGGCGCGGGCACCTTCGAGGTCGCCCAGCGCATAGAGGTTGTAGCCTATGACGTTGGCGGTCGCGCCCTCCATGAACCAGGCATCGGGCGCGATGACGCGCAGGGCCGCAAGGGCTGTGTCGCGCGCCTGATCGAACTGCTCCAGCGTGCTGTGCACGGCAGCGGCGAGGACCACGAGCTCGGCCTTTATCGTCGTGCCGGTCATGGTGCCCGGGTCACTGCCGTCGGCCGGTCCGGCCTCGACCAGCTTGCGCGCGTTGCTAAGCGTCTGCTGCGCAATCTCGGGTTGGCTGCTGTGCACCGACAGCCACAGCACGACGAGTTGCAGCCGGATGCGCTGGTCAATCAGCGTCCTCGGCAGCAGCGCAAGCAACTGACGCACATAGAGGAGCTGGCACTGGGCGATGAGGTCGAGCGCATTGTTCTCGACGAACACCGCCGCGCGGGCCTGGTCGCCGGCGGCCAACGCGTGCCCGATCGCCTCTGTCAGCATCTTGCGCTCGCCGAACCATTCGGCGGCCGCCAGATGCAGCGGCGCGATCATCTCCGGTTCGCGCCGCTCCATTTCGCGGCTGAGGAAATCGCGGAACAGATGATGGTAGCGGAACCAGCGCCGTTCTTCGTCGAGCGGCACCAGGAACAGGTTGCGCGTCTCGATCTCGGTAATCGCCGCCTCGGCATCGGCCGCCCGCATCACCGCTCGGCAGGCCTCGGCTCCGAAGCGTTCGAAGATCGAACTGTAGAGCAGGAATTTTGCGATTGCCGGCGGCAGTTCCAGGAACACTTCGCCCATCAGGAAGTCGGCGACGTTTCGGTTGGCGCCGGTGAAGTTGCCGATGACGGTTTCGGGTGCATGTGCGGCACTCAGCGACAGCGAGGCCAGTTGCAGGCCGGCGGCCCATCCTTCGGTGCGCGAGCACAGGGTTTCCACCGTGCCGCTGCTGACGCTCAGGCCCAGCTTCTCATTGAAGAAGGCTTCCGCTTCTGACGAGGCGAAGCGCAGATCGTCCGGGCCGATTTCGAAGACGTCGCCAAGCACCCGGAGCTTGCCGAGCTGCAGGTCGGGCAGGCTGCGCGAGCCGATGACGAAGGCGACGTTTGCCGGCGCCTGCCGGGTCAGGCGCTCCATGAACCGCTTCACCGCCGGCGCCTCGACGGCGTGGTAATCGTCGAAGAACAGGGTGATGTCGGCCTGGCGCGCCGCCAGACCCGCCACAAGTGCCGAGAGCACGACATCGAGCTGGGGGATCGGGCTCGACTGGAAGGCAAGATCGAGTTCCGCCGGACTCTGGACCAGTTGGCGCAGCGCGCCCACCAGATGCGACAGGAAGGCGCCCTCGTCATTGTCGGTTGCCTCGCAGGACAGCCAAGCGGTCAGCCGACCGTGGCGCGCGACTTCCGCGGCCCATTGCGCCATCGTCGTCGATTTACCAAAGCCGGCGGGCGCGGCGAACAGCACGATGCGCGTGTCGATATGGCGCTCCAGCGTCGACAGGATGGTCTCGCGGCGAACCCATCGGCGATGGTGCGGCGACGCTTGGCTGACGGATTGCGGGGCTGTTCTCATCTAGGTCCGCGCAACTTGTCGCTTTTCCGGGGAAAGCGCGGCTCCCTTGCCATTGCTCCACTCCGTTTCGATCAGCGGAATCTGCGGTGCGGCATCGCGCGGCAAGGTTCCCTTGATCCGGGGATCGTCGACGATCTCAAATCCGGTCGCGAACGGCACGAACCCGCAGGCACTGTAGAACCCGATGACACTGTGATGATCGAAGCTGCTTGTATGCAGCCAGATGCGGCTCGGGTTGAGACACCATGCGAGGTCCAGTGCCCCGGCCATCAGCCGTTTGCCGAAACCCCTGCCGGTCAGGGACGGGAACAGGCCAAAATAGATGATCTCGATCTCGCTGCTGTCAGCGACGAAGAATTCGACCATACCGAGATGGGCGCCGGTCTCGTCATGGCCGTAGTAGAGATGCTGGCGCGGGTCGGCGAAATGCTCGGTGATTTCGGCATCGGACATTTCGGAAACACGGTCCCAAAGCCAGGGCGTGCCGATCTCGAGGAAGATCGCCCGATAGGAAGCGCAGTCGGGCGTCGTGATCCGTGTCATGGCCAAGGGGTGCGCGAGATCGGGCTGCGGCGAGCGCGCCTCCATCCACGTCACCGCATTGGCAAGCTTGCCCGCCGGCAGGCGATGGTAGCCAACGGCGAGATCGGTGATTTCGGCCGGCATCGTGTCTTCGGTGATCAACGCATTCCCCGTCATGTCTTCCAGAGATAGCAGTATCGGCTTGCTGCATCCGATGCCAACTCCCCAAGACCATGGCAGCATCGAACGGCAAACCCTGGACTGAAAGTTTGGCGCGTATGCCTCTTGCATTTCACAGGAATGGCATATGAGATATGATACACCATTCAGAAGAAAGTGAAATATGATGCCTGAGCGGATTGCGGACGAGGCCATTCTGAGCGCGGTCGATGACGGCTTCGCGCGGCAGCTAGCGTTTCTGCAAGAGCTCGTGCGTTTTCCTTCACAGCGTGGCGAGGAACATGCCGCACAATCGTTCATGGCGGCTGCCTTTGAGGCCGACGGCTATGCCGTCGACATGTGGCGCGTCGATGTCGATGCGATTCGCGACCTGCCGGGTTTTTCACCCGTGGCAGTTTCTTATGACGACGCCTTCAATGTCGTTGCCACGCATACGCCGCGAAACGCGACCGGCCGCTCGCTGATCCTCAACGGCCATATCGATGTCGTTCCGACCGGACCGCTCGACCGCTGGGTGCGCGATCCCTACGACCCGGTGATCGAGGACGGCTGGATGCATGGCCGCGGCGCCGGCGACATGAAGGCCGGCCTGTCCGCCTGTCTCTATGCGCTGACCGCCTTGCGCAGCCTTGGCTATCAGCCGGCCGCGAACGTTTACCTGCAGTCGGTGGTCGAGGAAGAGTGCACCGGCAATGGTGCGCTTGCCTGCCTGCAGCGCGGCTACCGCGCCGACGCCGCCTTCATTCCCGAACCGCTGGAGCCGAAGCTGATGCGGGCACAGGTCGGGCCGATCTGGTTCCGGGTCGAGGTCGACGGCGATCCGCAGCACGCGTCGGGTGCATTCTCGGCCGGCGCCAATGCCATCGAAAAGGCCTTCGTCATCATCCAGGCGCTGAAGCAGCTCGAAATCGTGTGGAATGCGCGCAAGGTCGACGACAAGCATTTCCATGATCACCCGCACCCGATCCGCTTCAATCTCGGCAAGATCGAAGGGGGCGAATGGACATCGAGCGTTCCGGCGCGATGTGTCTTCGAGATGCGCGTCGCCACCTATCCCGGCCAGAGGCTCGAAGACGCGAGAGCCGAGCTCGAGGCCTGTATCGCCGAAGCGGCGCGTGCCGATCCGTTCCTGGCCAATCGTCCGCCGAGCCTCACCTACAACGGCTTCATGGCCGAAGGCTATGTGCTGGAGGGTGCCGACGAGATGGAATCCGTGCTGCGCCGCAGCCATACCGCCGTCTGGGGCGAGCCGCTGACGGAACACGTCACCTCGGCGACGACGGATGCACGCTTCTTCGGCCTCTATGCCGACACGCCGGCGATCGTCTATGGCCCGATCTGCCGCATGCCGCATGGCTATGACGAGGCCGTCGATCTCGACTCGGTGCGCAAGGTCACCCAGACCATCGCGCTGTTCATCGCCGACTGGTGCGGGCTCGAACCTATCGAGGCTAAGCCATGAATTCGGCTGTCCCCGATGCATTCGGCGAAACACTCGCCGAGGACGCGCCTGACGTGTCGACGGTCGACGCGCTCGCCATCCTGCGCCGGCACTATGGGCTGACCGGCACCGCGCGTCCGCTGCCTGGCGAACGCGACCACAATTTCCATATCCAGGCCGACGGCGAGCGTGAGTTCGTTCTAAAGATCTCCCATCCGGCGGAAGAGGCCGGCTTCACCGATTTCCAGAACAAGGCGCTCGACCACATCCTTGCAGTCGACCCCACCTTGCCGGTTCCCTCGGTGCGCAAAAGCCTTGAAGGCGAGCCGCAATTTGCGGCCAGTGTTGGTGGATCGGCGCCGCGCATCATCCGGCTGGTGACTTATCTGCCCGGTCAGCTGCTGTCGCGCTCGCCGACTTCCGATGCGCAGGATCGCAATCTCGGCGTCTTCCTGGCCCGCCTTGGCCGGGCGCTGCGCGGTTTCTTCCACCCGGCCGCCGGCAGCGACCTGCTCTGGGATATCCGTAAGGTCGCCAAGACGCGGCCGATGATGGCGCATATCAGTGACGTTGGCCGGCGGGCGATGGTCGAGCGCGCGATCGACTCCTTCGAGCAGCATGCGGCGCCGGTCATCCCGACCCTGCGCGCGCAGATCGTCCACAACGACATGAACTCCTACAATGTGGTGATGGACGCGTCGCGGCCGGAGATCGTCAGCGGCATCCTCGATTTCGGCGACATGATCCATTCGCCGCTGATCTGCGACCTCGCCATCGGCGCCGTCTATCGCTGGCCGGCGGAAGGCCATCCGCTGGCGCCGGCCGCGCGCTTCGTCGCCGGCTATCAGTCCGTGCAGCCGCTCGAGGAGGAAGAGATCAGCATTCTCTTCAATCTGATCCGTGCCCGCCTTGCGCTCATCGTCAATATCGCCAGTTGGCAGGCCGAGCGCTTCCCGGCCAAGCGCGACTATGTGCTGCGCCTCGCCACCGAGGTCTGGGCCTCGCTTGAAAAGCTGGATGGTCTGTCATCCACCGATGCCCGCCGCTATTTTCTCGACAATTCCAATCCGGAGTAAATGCTCGTGTCCCAGTCCTCGCCATATCCTTCAAATGCCGACGCGGCAGCATCGGAGCGCGCGCTGCTCGAGCGCCGCGCCAGGCTGCTCGGGCCGACTTATCGCGCCTTCTACCGCAACCCGATCCATCTGGTGCGTGGCAGCGGTGTGTGGCTCTACGATGCCCAGGGTCGCAGATTCCTCGACGCCTACAACAACGTCGCCTCGGTCGGACACTGCCATCCGCGTGTCGTCGAGGCGCTGTCGGCGCAGGCCGCCACGCTCAACACCCACACACGCTATCTCAGCGAGATCATCCTCGACTACGCGGAGAAACTTCTCGGCACCGTGCCGGCCCACCTCGGCCATGCCATGTTCACCTGCACCGGCAGCGAGGCCAACGACCTCGCCATCCGCATCGCCCAGCATTCCAGCGGCGGCACCGGGGTGATCATCACCGACTTTGCCTATCACGGCGCCACCATCGCGACGGCGCAGCTGTCGCCGGCGGCGGTCGGGGCAAAGGGCGTGCCCGCGCAGCACCGCACCGTGACAGCGCCGGACACGTTCCGCGACCATGGCCGGGCCGCACATGATTTCGCCAGAAATGTCGCTGCCGCCATCGAAGATATGCGCGCAAAGAATATCCGGCCGGCCGCATTGCTTCTCGACTCGGCCTTTTCCAGCGATGGCATCTTCTTTCCGGATGCGGCGGTGATGCGCGAGGCGGCCGACCATGTAAAAAAGGCCGGCGGCATCGTCATTGCCGATGAGGTCCAGTCTGGCTTCGGCCGGCTCGGCCAGGGCATGTGGGGCTTCGCGAATTACGGCGTCGAGCCCGACATCGTCACGATGGGCAAGCCGATCGGCGACGGGCATCCGATGGGCGCCGTGCTTGTGCGGCCGCAGCTTGTCGCCTCCTTCGGCTCGAACACCGGTTATTTCAATACTTTCGGCGGCAATCCGGTCGCTGCCGCCGTCGGCCTCGCCGTTCTGGAGGTGATCGAAGGCGAAGGACTGATCGAGAATGCGCGCAATGTCGGCGCCTATACGGCTGAGCTGCTGCGCGCCCTGCAGAGCCGGCATAGCGCGGTCGCCGATATCAGGCACAACGGCCTTTATTTCGGTGTCGAGCTGACGGCGGACGGTGACGAGGCGCTGGCCGCCACCAAGACATCGGCGGTCGTCGAAGCCATGCGCGAGGACGGCGTGCTGATCTCGTCCTGCGGTCCGCACGGCAATGTGCTGAAGATCAGGCCGCCACTGCCGTTTGCCAGGGACAACGCCGAGCAACTGGCTGAGACGCTCGATCGCGCTTTGTCGAACTGGTGATCGGAGCGCGCCGCGCATGCTGAAGCTCGAACATCAAACCCTGAATGACCGCGCCTATGGCGCGCTCAAGCAGGAGTTGATTTCAGGCGGCTTCAGCCCGGGGCAGACGCTGGTTATCCGCAAGCTCGCCGAGACGTTCGGCATCTCGACCACGCCAATCCGCGAGGCGCTGCAGCGGCTTGTCGCCGAGCGACTGCTCGAGATGCAGAACAACCGCTCGGTCATCGTGCCGTTGCTGTCCGCGCCTGCCTTCGAGGAACTGACGCGCATCCGTATCGCCGTCGAGGGACTGGCGGGCGAGATGGCGGCGACCAGGATGAGCGAAAGCGGGCTGGCTGACATACAGGCGACGCTCGCCGGCATGCAGCGTGCCATCGAGGCCGGCGACGCCAGGGCCTATCTCTCGTTGAACGAGGCGTTCCACTTCGCCATCTACCAGCATGCCGGCGCGCCGATCCTTTTGAACATGATCCGCGACCTCTGGGGGCGGGTTGGGCCTTATCTCAAGCTGCTGATGCAGGCCGATCGCTACATCCCGCACTCCAACGACGCGCATCGCAAGATCGTCGCCGCACTGGAGCAGCGCAGTGGTCCCACCGTGCGGATTTTCATAGAAGAGGACATCGCCGTGGCGGCCGCCGTGCTGTCGGCAAACCTTGACGCTGCCAGGTAGCCGTCGGGCTAGCTCGTCCCGTCCAGCCGGTCGCGCAGCATGCTCCAGCCGAGCAACATGTTGGGCGCGTGCCGCAGCAAGGCATGGAACGGGATCGGCGCCGGCGGCGCAAAGGGCAGCGGCAGGTCGCGGGCCTCGGTTCCAGAGGCCCAGTCCGCCAGCACCTTGCCCATCGCCGTGGTCATGGCGATGCCGCGGCCGTTGCAGGCGCGTCCGGCGATCAGGCCTGGGCCGAGGTCGATCAGGTGCGGCAGGAAATCCGGTTCGACCGCGGCCATTCCCGACCAGCTATAGGCGAGTCGCGGCAGGTCGGGCAGGTCGAGATGTCGCCCAAGCCTTCGCCAGATCGTCTGTGGTACGCGCGTATCAGCACCAGCGCCAAGGATGTTCATGCCGCCGCTGATCAGCCGGTTTTCGGCGTCGAAGCGGAAGGTGAACAGATTGCGTCTGGTGTCACCGACACCTTGCCCGCCGGGAAGCAACCGGCTGCGTACTTCACGAGGCAATGGCGCTGTCGCGATCTGGAAGACCGCCAGCGGGAAATAGGTTCGCTGCAATGACGGATTGAGGGACCAGCCATAGGCGTTGGTGGCGATCAGCACCTTGCCGGCGCGTACTGAGCCAGATGGGGTTTTCAGCATCCAGCCATCGGGTATGCGATCAACCGAGGTGACGCGCGTCTGCTCGAAGATCTTCGCGCCGGATTTCTCCGCAGCGTCGGCAAGCCCGCGCGCATAGGCGACCGGATTGAGCACGCCGCCGGAACGATCCATCCAGCCGCCGACATAGCCTGGTACGCCCGTCAGGGTCTCGATTTCCTGCCGGTCCAATGTGACTGCCGGCCGGCCAAGCTGTGCCCATTGCCCGGCACGTGACTTGACCTTCTCGAAGGCGGTAGGCGAATGCGCAGGCTGGATCCATCCGTTCTGCACGGCGTCGCAGTCGATGCCGTGCTGCCGGATCAGGCGGAAGACCAGGTCGGCGCTGCCGGCGGCGAAATCGATCAGCCTTTCGCCGCGCGACGGTCCGAGATGGGCCAGTATGTCGACTGGATCCATTTTGGCGAAGTTCGGCACGACAAAGCCCGCATTCCTGCCGGTCGCACCCCAGGCGATGAATTCGGCTTCGAGAACGGCGACGGAAAGGCCTTTCCCCGCCGCGTGCAGCGCGGTGGAAAGACCGGAAAAGCCACCGCCGACGATGGCCAGGTCGACAGCGAGCCCGCTCTGCAGTGCCGGCCGCTCGCGGCGGTTGCGGCTGACGGCATGCCACAGCGAAGCGCCATGCGTTTCCCGCCGAACCGTGGCATTCATGACGGCGAAATGCTCTTGGCCGTCGCCACCTTCGCCCGCTTACCTAACCAGGACCGCCGCGGCCTGTCGCCGAGTAGTCCGTTCGGCCGGATCAACAGGATGACGCAGAGCATGACGCCGATGGCGGCGATCTGCAGCGCGGCGGCGCGAGCCTGCTGTTCCGGCGGGAAGAGGATGCTGGTCAGCATGCCCGATCCGGCCCATATCGCCCACACCAGGATGCTGCCGATGACGGCGCCGAGATTGCTGCCGGAACCGCCGACGATCAGCATCACCCAGACCTGGAAGGTCAGGATCGGCAGATAATTGTCCGGCGCGATGAAGCCGGTGAAATGCGCCTGCAGCGCGCCGGCCAGCGCCATGATGGCGCCGCCGACGGCAAAGGCCTGGACGCGGTAGAAACGCGCGCTCTTGCCAAGCGAGATCGCCGCCCGCTCATCCTCGCGCAACGCCTTCAAGACCCGCCCCCACGGGCTGCGCGACAAATGTTCCAAGGCGAGATAGGCGATCAGCGTGACGACCGAGACCACGCCAAGGTTGGACAGGTTGAACAGCAGCGGCGTCTCGGCAAGGCTGCCGAAGGGGCGCGGAATAAAACCGATGCCGAACGGGCCGCCGGTCAGTTTCTGCGCGTTGAGCGCGACCAGTTGCACGACGACGGCGACGCCGAAGGTGGTGATCGCCAGATAGTCGGATTTCAGCCGCAGCGTTGCCATGCCGGTAAGCGCTGCAGCGATGCCGCCGACGACCATGGCGCCCGCCCAGCCGACAAGGATCGGCAGGCCGAAGCCGCCCAGCCGCGCGGCATCGTCCGGTGTGGTCAGCAGCGCCGATGTGTAGGCGCCGATGGCGACGAAGCCGGCGAGGCCGACATTGAACAGCCCGGTCAGGCCCCACTGCAAATTGAGCCCTAGCGTGACCAGCGAGAAGATCAGCGCTGTGGTCAGGAAGAAGGCGCCGTAGCCGAGCAGGTCCATCAGCGTTCCCTCACACCAAACAGGCCGATCGGCCGCACGAACAGCACCGCCATCAGGATGATGAAGGAAACGGCGGCGCGCCACTCGGCGCCGATCAACTGCACCGCACCAGCCTCGGCGAGCCCGATGATCAGGCCGCCGAGCACCGCACCGGGAATGCTGCCGATGCCGCCGAGAATGGCGGCGGCGAACATCGGCAGCAGCATGTCGAAGCCCATGAACGGGCGGATCTGCACCAGAATGCCGATCATCACGCCGGCCACGCAGGCGAGAGCGCCGCCGATGACCCAGGTGACGCGCACCACGCTGGCGACATCGATGCCGACGATGCGGGCCAGTGCCGCGTTCTGGCTCAAGGCCTGCATCGAGCGGCCGGTCTGCGTGCGCGTTATCAACAGATGCACGCCGAGCACCAGCACCGCGGTCAGCAGCAAAAGCGCGATCTGGTCGGGTGTGATGCGGATGCCGAAGCCGACCGGCATGGCGATCTGGATCGCGCGGCTGAAATAGGTCGGCCGCGAGGTGAAGGTGAATTCGAGCAGGCTTCTCAGCGCCATCGAGGCGCCGAAGCTCGCCATCACCACGATGATCGCCTGGCCTTGCGAGCGAAGCCGCGAAAACAGCACCTTGTCGAGCAGCAGCGCCAAGAGCGCGGTGAAGGCCATGCCGATAACGAGCGCAACAATGAGCGGCCAGCCGAAGGACAGCGGTGCGATCGGCGCCACCTTGCCTACTGTCGCAGCGATGGCGCTGACGACGGCCAGCGTCGCATAGGTGCCCCATGCCATGAAGTCGCCATGGGCGAAGTTCGAGAAGCGCAGGATCGAATAGGTAAGCGTCACGCCGATGGCGCCGAGGCCGATCATCGAACCCGTCAGCAATCCGTCGACGACAAATTGCAGGCTCATGCCTCACCTCCTTTCCCTGCCTTAGATGGGCGCTGGCCGAGATAGAGTTCGGCGACCACCGGATCGTTCCACAATTCGGAGGCGATGCCCTCGTGCCGGTCCTTGCCTTCGACCAGGACATAGGCGCGGTCGCCGATGGCGAGCGCCGCCTTGGCATTCTGCTCGACCAAAAGGATGGTGACGCCGGACTTGCGGATGCCGGCCAGCATCTCGAACACCATCGAGACGAATTTCGGCGACAGGCCGGCCGACGGCTCGTCCAGCACCAGCACTCTGGGGTGGACGATCAGCGCCCGTGCGACAGCGAGCATCTGCCGCTGTCCGCCCGACAAATTGCCGGCGGCGGTGCGGCGCTGGCGGACGAGGTCTGGGAAGGCGGCATACATCTCCTCGATGCGGGCAGGGATTTCGCGCCGCTCGAGGACGCCGCAGGCGACCCTGAGATTGTCCTCGACCGACATCAGCGGGAAGATGTTTTCGGTCTGCGGCACGAAGGCCAGTCCAAGCCGCACCATGGTGTGGGCAGGCGCAGCGGTAATGTCCTTGCCGTCCAGAAACACCGTGCCACCGGTGATCGGGACGAGGCCGGCGATGGCCTTGATGAAGCTCGACTTGCCGGCGCCGTTGGGGCCCAGCACGACGACGATCTCGCCTTTTTTGACAGTGATCGAGGCGCCGCGCACGATAGGCACGCCGGGCTCGTAACCGGCTTCGAGGTCGCGGACATCGAGGACGATCTCGCTCATGCCGCGCCTCCGAGATAGGCCTCGATGACACGTGGGTCGCGAGCGACTTCTTCGGCCGTGCCTTCGCTGAGCAGCTGGCCGCTCGCCATGACGAGGACGCGATGGCAAAGCCGCGTCACCATATCGATATTGTGCTCGATCAGCAGGAAGGTGATGCCACGCGCGTTGATGTCCCGGATGCGGTCGATGATGACCTCCAGCAGCGTCGCGTTGACGCCGGCCGCCGGTTCGTCGAGCAGTATGATCGCCGGGTCGGCCATCATGACGCGGGCGAGTTCGAGCAGCTTGCGCTGGCCGCCGGAAAGCACCCGCGCCGGCTCATGCGCGAGATGGGTGAGGGTGACCAGTTCCAGCAGTTCGAGCGCCTTTGTCCTGGCGGCTCTTTCCTGCGCGGCGACGCGCCATGGCGTGATGAAATTGGCGAGCAGCTTTTCGCCGGCCTGGCCCTGTGCGGCCAGCATAATGTTTTCGATCAGCGTCAGATTGGGCAGCGGGCGCGGGATCTGAAAAGTTCGGCCAAGGCCATGACCGATGCGCAGATGCGCGGCTTCGCCCGAGACAGGCGTGCCGTCGAGTAGGATCTCGCCGCTGGTCGGCAGGATGCTGCCGGCGAGCAGGTCGAACATCGTCGTCTTGCCGGCACCATTGGGGCCGATCAAGCCGAGGATTTCTCCCGCTTTGACGTCAAACGAGACATCGTTGACCGCGACAAGGCCGCCGAACCGCCTGACGACATTCCTTGCCGTCAGAACCGGCGCGCGGGTTTCCCCTTGCCGTTTGGTTGCCTCGCTCATCAAACCCTCTGGCCGAAGACGATCGTTGCCGTCTCCTGATTTTGATTTGTGATCACACTTGCTTTGATCACGCTATTCGGCTTTAATTTCATCCGCAAGCCGAAAACCGGCCAAGAACGGAATTCCATGCAAAAGGCTGCCATCGAAAAGAACAACGAGGCGATCGCGGCCCAGCTTGCGCCAGTCGGCCGCGAAACTGTGCAGGACCGCGTCTACTCGGAATTGCGCCGCGCCCTGATCGGCGGCCTGTTCGAGCCGAGTCAGGTGCTGACCATCCGTGGCCTAGCTGACGCCTTGGTCACCTCGACCATGCCGGTGCGCGAGGCGCTCGGCAGGCTGATCACGGAAAAAGCGCTGGAGGCGCTGCCCAACCGTTCGGTGCGTGTGCCGCCGATCACATTGGAACGGCTGGATGATCTCTTGCGTGCCCGCATCCTGATCGAGGGCGAAGCGATCGCGCTGGCCGCCGCCCGCATGGGTCCGCGCCAGATCGCCACCATCGAAACCATTCTCGGCGAATGGGACGAGATGCGGGCGCTGAAACACAAGAAGGACGTCGATCGCGAAGTGACGCTCAATCAGAGCTTTCATTTCGAGATCTACCGCTCCTGCGGCTCGGCCGTGCTGATCCCGATGATCGAGAGCCTGTGGCTGCAATCGGGGCCCTGCATCCGCGTCGCTATCTATGCCTTCTCGGAGGCCGGCGAAGTCGACACCGCCCAGTATCACCGCCGCATCGTCATGGCGCTGTCCACGCAGGATGCGCAGGCGGCGCGCGAATCGCTTGTCGCCGACATCAGCCGCCCCTTCACCTTCCTGCGCAGCAAGCTGCAGGCCGCCGCCGCGAAAGACCAGACATGACCGCCATCAGGATCACCGAGCCGCGCTCGCAGCTTTCCGTCACGGCGCTGCTGCTGCCCGAGAAGGCACCGGAAAACGCTGCCTTCCTCTCGGCCTATCTCGGCACGCCACGTGTCGTCCCTGGCATCCATGCGATGTGGACGGGGCCGGAAATCTCCTGTCCGGTTCCCGCGGCAGATCTCGAGGGCCAGGCCTATGCGAAACCGTTGCCGGCCGAGAACGCGACGCTGACGCCGCAGCCGGGCGACATCGTGCTTTCCTACGTGCCGCCACGCATGTGGGGCGGCAATCCCAATGCGATCTTCGACATCGGCCTCTACTACGGGCAGGGCGCGCGGCTCTTGTTCCCGATCGGCTGGTTGGCCGGCAGCGTGGTGGCGCAAGTGCGCGTCGAAGAGCGTGACCGGTTCGCCGCCGCTTGCGGTGTCATCCGCAGCAACGGCGCCTGCGATGTTACCTTCAGCCTGATGGAGGCCTGAATGGCCGACGACAGTTTCGAGCTGTTCGATCTTCGCGTCGAGGCGGTCATCCCGGAGGGCAAGCCGATCTATTGCGGCGCCAAGGAAGGCGACTATTTCGAACTTAAGGGCGAGATGCTGTCGATGCCGGCAGGGCAGGGTTTTTCGATCTATTCGCTCGCCGCCGTCTTGCCTCTGCTGGCGGCCAAGCAGCGCCCAACCCACCCGAACGACTGGATGACCTCGGACGCGGAGATCGCTTGTCCCGATCCCAATTGCGCCAGCCGGCTGAGGATCGTCAGGATGGCCAAGCGGCGGTTCAGCCACGCCGAGACCACGGCGGTGCCGCTGCCGAAGGAGGATGACCTGAGATGAGTGCCAAGACCTTCGAACTCGGCCCCGGCTACACCATCTCGCGCGTCATTCGCGGCGGCTGGCAGCTGGCCGGCGGCCACGGCGCCATCGACCGCAGCCAGGCGGTGGCCGATCTGATCGTCACGTTCGATGCCGGCATCTGGACCTATGACTGCGCCGACATCTACACCGGCGTCGAGGAGCTGATCGGTGCCGCGCGCCTGCGGCTGGCCAGCGAGCGCGGCCTCGACGTTGCCGCCCGGATGAAGGTGCACACCAAGCTGGTGCCCGACCTCGAACGGCTGGCCAGCATCAGCCGCGACTACATCAGGAGCATCGTCGACCAGTCATTGCGGCGGCTGAAGACCGAGCGGCTCGATCTCGTGCAGTTCCACTGGTGGGATTATGACCAGCCTCGCTATGTGGATGCGATGGGCTGGCTCGACGAGCTTCGGCTTGAAGGCAAGGTGCGCAATCTCGGCACCACCAATTTCGACACGCCGCGCCTGGCTGAAATCCTTGCCGCCGGCATACCGCTGGTCAGTCAACAGCTGCAATATTCGGTGCTCGACCAGCGGCCTGGCAACAGCTTGGCGAACCTCGCCGCCAAACACGGCGTCAGCTTCCTCTGCTATGGCTCGGTGGCCGGCGGCTTTCTCAGCGACAAATGGCTCGGCGTGGCCGAACCGGCCACGCCGCTCGAAAACCGCTCGCTGGTGAAATACAAGCTGATCATCGACGATTTCGGCGGCTGGGGCCTTTTCCAGCACCTGCTTCAGGCGCTGAAGGCCGTTGGCGATCGCCACGGCGTTGACATCGCCACCATCGCCAGCGCCTGGGTGCTGGAGCAGCCGCAAGTGGCGGCCGTCATCGTCGGCGCCCGCAACCAGGCGCATGCGCTGGCCAATGCAAAGATCATGGACGTTGCGCTCGACGCCGAGGACCGGGTGCGGATTGCCGCCGTCATCGCACAAGGCACCGGCCTTGAGGGCGACGTCTATACGCTGGAGCGCGACCGCCATGGCCGCCACGGCTCGATCATGCACTACAACCTCAATGCGGGGAAGAAATGAGCGGCGAGCCCTCCCTGTTTTCACGCGCCAGCGCTGAGGTCATTGACCTGCATCGCTTCTTCGTCGACTGGTTCGTCGCCGCGCGCGCAAACACGGTGGACTTCGGCCGCTTCGAACGCGCCATGGGCGAAGACCTCAGCATGGTGGCGCCGGACGGGCAGATTCTCGATCGCGAAGCGGTCGTCGATCATGTCCGCTCAAGCCGCGCCTCTTGCGATGAAGGTTTTGCCATTTCGATCGAGGACATCCGGCCCGGCTGGCAGGACGCCGATACCATCGTCGTCCTCTATGTCGAAGCGCAGCTGCGCGCAGGCAAGCACAGCCGTCGCCAGTCCAGTGCCGTCTTCACCACCAGTTCATCGGCGCCCAACGGCGTTGAATGGCGACATCTGCATGAGACCTGGCTGCAGGTGCCGGAACGCTGAACAGGCTCCAGAATTCAAATACAGTCGAGTAACGAAAGGGGAACAACAATGACAAAGACGATACTCCAACTCACCACCGCGCTCGCCCTCGTCACGATGGCGGGTGCTGCGCAAGCCGCCGATTGCAAGATCACCGTCGGCCTCGTCATGGAGCTGACCGGCCCGGCCGGCGAATACGGCCAGGCCGGCGCCAAGTCGGTCGAGATGGCCTTCCGCGACATCAACGGAGCCGGCGGTGTGCGCGGCTGCGATCTCGTCACCGACACGCGCGACAGCCAGAGCCAGGGCAACATAGCGGTCGACGCAGCCACCCAGCTGGTCCAGGTCAAGAAGGTGCCGGTCATCATCGGCGGCATCATCTCCTCGGTGTCGATCCCGATCCTGACTTCGGTCACCGCACCAGCCAAGATCGTCCAGGTCTCGCCGGCTTCGTCCTCGCCGACGCTGACCGCGCTCGGCCGCGACGGCAAGACCAACGGCATCTTCTTCCGCACCATCACCTCGGATGCGCTGCAGGGCGTCGCCGCCGCCAAATACGCCGTCGACAAGGGTTTCAAGAAGCTGTCGATCATCCATGTCAACAACGATTTCGGCGTCAACATGGTGGCCGAATTCTCACGTGCCTACAAAGCGCTCGGCGGCACCATCGTCTCCGACACGCCCTACAATGAGAAGCAGTCGAGCTATGCCTCGGAAGTCACGGCGGCAATGGCCGGCGAACCGGACGGTCTTTACCTCGTCAGCACGCCGGTCGACGGCGCTACGGTCGCCCGTACCTGGATCTCGCAGGGCGGCGTGCAGAAATTCCTGCTCAATGACGGCATGAACAGCCCTGATTTCATCGAGTCCGTCGGCGCCGACTATCTGAAGGAAGCCTACGGCACGTCCTCCGGCACCAGCCCGACGGCCTCGACGGAGTATTTCACCAAGAACTACAAGGAATTCTCCGGCATCGAACCGACCAATCCGGCGGCCGACCGCTCCTATGACGCCGGCGCGATTGTTGGTCTGGCCATCGCCATTGCCGGTTCTGAGGACCCGGCCAAGATCAAGGATGCGATGTACAAGGCCGTCGATCCGGCCGGCACGCCGATCTTTGCCGGCAAGGAAGAGTTCGCCAAGGCGCTCGGCCTGATCAAGGACGGCAAGCCGATCCGCTATGAAGGTGTCATCGGCCCTGTCGCCTTCGACAAATATGGCGACATCACCGGCCCGTTCCGCCTGTGGAAGATCGTCGACGGCAAGGTGGCAACGGACGGTGAAATGACCACCGACGATGTCAACGCGCTGCAAGCCAAGCTTCAGTAAGACAACTCTCCGGTATCGATCACGATCCATCGTGATCGATACAGGACGATTGTCCTGTTTTACATTGCCGACGGACACGGACGACGTCGCTTTGCGTGGACGAGCGTTTGCCCGGCAGGCGGCGTTTCGGCCGAACATGGCATCGGCCTCGACAAGAAGAAGTGGCTGCATCTGGTCCGCAGCGACGCCGAGATCGCCACGATGCGGCGGCTGAACGCAGCGCTTGACCCGAGAAACATCCTCAATCCGGGACGGGTCTTCGACCTCGACCCGACTGCCTTCTGCCGATGACGATCCCGCACAGCCTGACGCATCAGCCGCTTTGCCTTGCCGCTTCGCGGATGGTCTGCAGCAGGATGGAAAAGGCCGGCGAGGGCGCGGTGTCGGTCCGCATGGTCAGGCCGACCGGTCCCTTGGTTTCCTCGGTGTTGACCGGCAAGGCGACGAAGGCGCCACTGCCGAGTTCGTTGGCAACGACGCCAGCCGAAATGATCCAGACGGCATTGCTCTGCCGCAGGAAGGCGCGGCCGAAGGAGTCTGAAACGGTTTCGATCTCGGTTGCCGGCGCCGTCATGCCGTTGGTGATGAACAGGCGGTCGACGAAGGGGCGGATGACCGATTCCCGCGTCGGCATCAGCATCGGGAATTCGTCGAGCCGTGCGAACACATCCTGTCCCGGATCAAGCAGCGGATGTCCGGCTCGCACCACGAACAGCACCGGTTCAGAATAGAGGTGCTCGAAGAAGAAGCCGGTCATGTTTTCCGGCGCCGCCAGCCTTCCGACGACGAGATCGAGCGCTCCGGTGCGCAACTGTTCGAGCAGCACGGCGTTCTCGCCGGTGACGATCTTGATCGCCGCACCTGTGTCCTCCTCGAGGAACAGGCCCATGGCGAGCGGTATCACCCGCGCCGACACTGTCGGCAGCGCACCGATGCGGATCGGGTGCCGGCTGACCGCTCCGTCCTGGCGGACGGAATCGACGCCTTGCTTGAGTGCCGTGATCGCCGTTCCGGCATGGCGAAGAAAGATCTCGCCAATGCGCGTCAGTCGGATGCCACGGCCGTCGCGCTCGACCACCGCAACCCCCAGCGCCCCTTCCAGCTCGCGCAATGTCTTGGTCACTGCCGGCGGGCTGACATGCAGCAAGTCAGCCGCTCGTGCCACGCTTCCCTGCCGCGCGACCTCCAGGAATGCCTGCAAATGGCGGAACCGGATCCGGCTCTCGGACATGAATTAATAACCCATGAGTTAATGAAACGACGCAAAATATCATTTTACCGAACCAAACGCCTTGTGCAATGTGGGGGCGGAGGACCGAAACCGTGCCATTCCTCACCATCGGCGGCATCACGCTGCACCATCGCCACATCAAGGCGAGCGGCAATGCGCGCCCTATCACATTCATCAATTCACTGGGCACCGACTTCCGGATCTGGGACGAAATTGTCTCGGCGCTTGATGGTGAAATGCCGCTGCTGGTCTATGACAAGCGCGGTCACGGGCTGTCCGACATCGGCGACATCAGGTCGATCGACGATCATGTCGATGATCTCTCGGGCCTCATCGATCATTTCGAATTGAGCAAAGTCGTGCTGTGCGGCCTGTCGGTCGGCGGCATGATCGCGCAGGGGCTCTATGCCAGGCGACCTGAAATCGTCGAAGGCCTGATCCTTTGCGACACGGCGCACAAGATCGGCACGATGGACAGCTGGAACACACGCATCGCAACGGTCGAAAGCAAGGGCCTCCAGGCGATTGCCGATGGCGTGCTCAAAATGTGGTTCACCCCCGCCTTCCACGCGGCGCGTCCAGCCGAGCTCGACGGCTATAGGAACATGATGACCAGGCAAGCGCTCGCCGGTTACATCGGGACCTGCGTTGCCGTTCGCGATGCCGATTTCACCGATGCCGCACGCCGCATCGCGGTGCCGACACTCTGTGTCGCGGGCGACCAGGATGGCTCGACGCCGCCCGATCTCGTCCGCTCGCTGGCCGAGCTGATCCCCGCCGCGCGCTTCGAGATCATCCGCGACGCCGGACACATTCCTTGCGTCGAACAACCCGAAGCGCTGGTCGCCCTGATCCGCAGTTTTATCGCGTCGCTTGCCCCTGGAGCAGAAACTCATGGATGAAGTCCCCGGCGACGCAGCCAGATATCGCAAGGGGCTCGCGGTGCGGCGCTCGGTACTCGGCGACCGGCATGTCGACCGGGCCGAAATTGCCGCCACCGATTTCGACCAGCCTTTCCAGGAGCTGATCACCGAGGCTGCCTGGGGAACCGTGTGGGCGCGGCCGGGCTTCACCAAGCGTGAGCGTTCGATCGTCACGCTGGCGCTGCTGGCCGCACTCGGCCATGATGAGGAGATCGCCATGCATGTGCGCGCCACCGCCAACACCGGTGCGTCGCGCGACGACATCTGCGAGGCGTTCCTGCATGTCGCCATCTATGCCGGCGTGCCGGCCGCCAACCGTGCCTTCAAGATCGCCAAGGAGGTGTTTTCGGAAATGGACGGGAGCCAGAATGCCCGCTGAGTCCGGCTCGACCCGGAGGCCCGAGACCGGCGCCTTCTTCCAGCGCGACCGGACATGGCATCCGCCGGCTCTGACGCCGAACTATAAAACCTCGGTGCTGCGCTCACCGCAAAAGGCGCCGCTGTCGTTCGACAACACGCTATCGGAGATTGCAGGCCCGGTCTTCGGTCACGCCATGCTCGGCGAACTCGACGCCGACCTGATCCACAATTTCGCCAGACCCGGCGAGAGCGCGCTCGGTGAGCGCATCCTCGTCTATGGGCGGGTGCTCGACGAACGCGGCGTTGGCGTACCCGGCGCGCTGCTTGAGTTCTGGCAGGCCAATGCCGGTGGCCGCTATCGCCATAAGAGGGATGGCTATCTGGCGCCACTCGATCCGAATTTTGGCGGTTGTGGCCGAACTATTACAGGCGAGGATGGCTTCTATGCGTTTCGTACCGTCAAGCCCGGTCCCTATCCCTGGCCGAACGGGCCGAACGACTGGCGGCCTTCGCACATCCATTTCTCTGTCTTTGGTCACGGCTTTGCGCAGCGGCTGATCACGCAGATGTATTTCGAGGGCGATCCGCTGATCTGGCACTGCCCGATCGTGCGCGGCATCCCCGACAAGGCGGCCATTGAGACGCTGATCGCAACGCTCGACATGCAAGCGACGATCCCCTTCGACGCGCGCGCCTACAAGTTCGACATCGTTCTGCGCGGGCGCCGCGCGTCGCGGTTCGAAAACAGGCTGGAGGGCAATTGATGGCCCAGTCGCTCGACCGGCTCAGGGAGAGCCCCTCGCAGACCGCCGGACCGTACGTTCATATCGGGCTGACGCCCAATTTCGGTGGCATCGGCGGCGTCTACCGGACCGACCTCGGCGCGACCATGGTCAACGACAAGACCAGGGGCGAGCGCATCGGCCTGCGCATCCGGGTGCTCGACGGCACCGGCACGCCGCTCAAGGATGCGCTGATCGAGATCTGGCAGGCGGATGCCGACGGGCTCTACAATTCGCCGGCAGAACCGCGCGGCACGGCCGATCCCAACTTTTTCGGCTGGGGCCGTTGCCCGACCGACATGGACACCGGCCTGTGTGCGTTCGAGACGATCAAGCCTGGCCGCGTCCCGTTCAACGATGGTCGCCTGATGGCGCCGCATATCACGCTCTGGATCGTCGCCCGCGGCATCAATCTCGGCCTGCACACAAGACTGTATTTTTCCGATGAGGAAAAGGCCAATGCTGAAGATCCGATCCTTGCGCGGGTCGAGCACCGCCTTCGCGTGCCGACGCTGATCGCCGAGCGCCAAGGCGATATGTATGTCTTCGACGTCCATCTCCAGGGGGAGAAGGAAACGGTCTTCTTCGATAGCTGATGCTCAGGAGGCCTGTGACATGACTGTATCGCCTTTCGACCATCCGCTGCTCTCCGCTCTTCTCGGCGACGAAGAAGCGGCGAGGCTTTTTTCCGTCGAGGCGGAAATCGAGGCCATGCTGGCCTTTGAACAGGCGTTGTCGCAAGCGGAGGCCGATAACGGGATAATCTCCAAAGATGCCGAGGCAGCTATCGTGGCAGCGCTGGCCACGTTCCGGCCCGACACCGCCTTGCTGCGGGCCGCTGTCGCCAAAGACGGCGTCATGGTGCCGGAACTGGTGCGCCAGATCAGGGCGGCGGTTGGCGAACCGCATGGCCAGAAAGTGCATTTCGGTGCGACCAGCCAGGATGTCATCGACACCGGCCTGATGCTTCGGCTCAAATCCGTCGTCGAGCATCTTGATCTGTTGTTGACCGAAACAGTCATGCGGCTCGTCTCGCTCCAAGAGCGCTTTGGGAGCAGGGCGCTGACCGGCATGACGCGTATGCAGAAGGCGATTCAGATCAAAGTGCAGGATCGTGTGGCAGCGTGGCAGGGGCCGCTGCAACGGCATCAGGAAAAGCTGCCGGAACAGTCGAGATGCCTGCTGGTGGTGCAGTTCGGCGGTGCCGCCGGCACACTGGAAAAACTAGGCGACAAAGGGAAAGCGGTGCGCGCAGCCCTGGCCGTCAGGCTTGGTCTTGGCGACGCACCGCAATGGCAGAACCAGCGCGACGCGCTCGCTGATTTTGCCGGTTGGTTATCGCTGCTGACCGGCAGCCTCGGCAAATTCGGCCAGGACATCGCTCTGATGGCGCAAGATGGAACCGAGATCAAACTTTCCGGCGGTGGCGGCTCGTCTACCATGCCTCACAAGCAGAACCCGGTGAAGGCCGAAGCGCTGGTGGCGCTTGCCCGTTTCAACGCCACGCAGCTTGCCGGCCTGCATCACGCGCTCGTGCACGAGCAGGAGCGGTCGGGTGCTGCCTGGACGCTGGAGTGGCTATTGCTGCCGCAAATAGTCGTCGCAACGGCGGCGTCGCTGCGCCTTGCCGCCGAACTGGCCGCACAGGTCGAAAGTCTTGGCCACTGATGCGCACGCAAATAGTCATTGTCGGGTCCGGACCGTCCGGCCTGCTGCTTGGGCAACTGCTGGCCGGCATCGGCGTCGAGACGGTCATTCTGGAACGCGCAAGCCGCGAGCACGTGCTTGGCCGCGTGCGGGCAGGGGTGCTCGAACAGGGCACCGTCGAATTGCTGGAACAGGCCGGCGCGGCGGCAAGGCTGCATGCCGAAGGGCTGCCGCATTCCGGCATCTCGCTCGCCTTCGACGGACGCTTGCATCGCATCGACCTCAAGGCGCTGACCGACGGCAGGCATGTCACCGTCTATGGCCAGACCGAGGTGACGCATGATTTGATGGACAAGCGCGACGCGGCAGGGCTGACCACGATCTACGAGGCGGCAAATGTCGCTCTGCACGATTTCGACGGCACCGCGCCTTTCGCCACCTATGACAAGGATGGCGTCACGCATCGCATCGACTGCGACTTCGTTGCCGGCTGCGACGGCTATCATGGCGTCAGCCGCAAATCGGTGCCCGAGCGTACGCTAAAAATCTTCGAGCGGCAGTATCCGTTCGGCTGGCTCGGCGTGCTGGCAGAAGTACCACCGGCCGATCACGAACTGGTCTACGCCAATCACGAGCGGGGTTTTGCGCTGTGCTCGATGCGCTCGACGCATCGCAGCCGCTACTATGTGCAGTGCCCGGAGGGCGACCATGTCGAGGCGTGGTCGGACGACCGCTTCTGGGACGAGTTGCGCCGCCGCTTGCCGGAGCAGACGGCGGCAAATGTCGTCACCGGCCCATCCTTCGAGAAATCGATCGCGCCGCTGCGCTCCTTCGTTGCCGAGCCAATGCGCTTCGGCAGGATGTTCCTGGTTGGCGACGCCGCCCATATCGTACCACCGACCGGGGCGAAAGGGCTCAACCTCGCCGCCAGCGACGTGCGCTATCTCTTCGCAGGTTTGCGCGACTTCTACGTCGAGAAGTCACATGATGGCATCGATGCCTATTCCGGCAAGGCGCTGGCACGGGTCTGGAAGGCGGTGCGCTTTTCCTGGTGGATGACGACGATGCTGCACCGTTTTCCCGACACCGGCGATTTCGGCCAACGCATCCAGGAGGCCGAACTCGACTACCTCATGCACTCGCGCGCCGCATCGACCGCGCTCGCCGAGAACTATGTCGGCCTGCCTTATTGAGGGCTGCGGATCATCCCGCGCCTTGCTGCCTGGCAAGATCCAAAAGCATCGGGCGCTGCCCCTTGAGGATTTTCACCTCGGCCTCGGGCAAGGTGAACCAGACCGCTCTGTCGACCTCCGGGAACTCCTTCAGGGATCCCGACCTTGGCGGCCATTCCATGGTGAAGCTGTTGCTCTTGATGGAGGTCACATCGATGTCGATGGTCGCCTCGACGGACCAGGCCGAGACGATCTTGCCTCCCGGTTGCCTGTAGTCGCCGAGACGAGTGAAGTATCCATCGACCTTGACGCCAAGCTCTTCCTCGGTCTCGCGTTGCGCTGCCGTCAACTCATCCTCGTCCTCGCCGACGAGGCCCTTCGGTATCGACCAGGCACCATCGTCCTTCTTCGCCCAGAAGGGTCCGCCCGGGTGAACCAGCAACACCCTGAGATCGTCGTCGCTGCGGCGATAGATCAGCAATCCCGCACTGCGTTTTGCCATTTTTGTATGTCCGTTTGCGAAGCTGGCAGCCTGCCGATGGTCCTTGAATCGTTGACGCGAACCTTGCACCAGGGGATTGCGACGCTATGTCAGGCGCGGCTGCATTGCACCTCACCCGCGAGTCCGGCAATCTGATACCATCGCCTATTTGGCGGCTCGAAGGCTAGGTGACGATGCAACTCGGTCTTATTGGCTACTACAGCGACTTCGTCGTGTATCCGCTGGTAATCGCCGTGCTGGCAGTGGCTGGGCTGCTCGAGGCCGGCGAAGAGGGTGCGCCGGGCTGGATAGGCACGGTCCTCGCCTGTCTCGGCCTCTGGACGCTGATCGAGTATGTGCTGCACAGGTTCGTTCTTCACCACATTCCCTACATCAAGGACCTGCACGACCGTCACCATGTCGAGGAGCGCAGTTCGGTGGGCACACCGACCTGGCTCAGCCTCGGGGTGCATGCGCTGGTCGCGTTCCTGCCGCTATGGATGATCTCGGATTTCGCCACCGCTAGCGCGGTAAGCTGCGGGCTGATGCTGGGGTACCTCTGGTACATCAGCATCCACCACATGATCCATCACTGGCACCCCGCGCATCCGAGCTATCTCTACACGCTCAAGCGTCGCCACGCGGTGCATCACCACATCGACGAAGCGGCCAATTTCGGTGTGACGTCGGCGTTCTGGGATCGGGTTTTCGGGACGGCGCGGCTCTAGTCCGAGGCCAGATCAACCCCAACCGTTCAACGCCTCTTCCCGCGACCGCCGGGAGACTTGGCTCCGCGGGGTCCGCTCTGAACCGGCGTGTTGTTCTGGTTCTCGTCGGACAGTTTTCGCCAGCGGGCAAGGCGCTCCGGATCGAGCGTCCCGGCCTTCAAGGCAGCCTGCACAGCGCAGCCCGGCTCATGCACATGCGTGCAGTCGCGGAACTTGCACAGCGGCGCGAGCTCGGTGATTTCGGCAAACAGCGTGTCGATACCGGAGGCGACGTCGCTGACCTGCAGCGTCCGCATTCCCGGCGTGTCGATCACCCAGCCGCCGCCGGCAATGGCGTGCAGCGATCGCGACGTGGTGGTGTGGCGTCCCTTGGCATCGTGCTCGCGAATGCCTCCGGTCTGCTGCGGCGATTGCTGCCCCGATCCGGCCAGCGTGTTGACCAGCGTCGATTTGCCGACGCCGGAGGAGCCGATCAGCGCCACCGTCTGGCCGACACCGCACCAGGCAGCCAGGACGGTTGCCGCATCCGATGTCCGGGGGTTCAGCGTCACGACCGGCAATCCACGCTGCAACGCGGCAGCCTGCCTTGCATATGTCTCGGCGTCTTCAGCGGTATCGGCTTTGGTCAGCAGGATCACTGGCGTCGTTCCGGCCTCATTGGCGAGTGCCAGATAACGCTCGAGCCGGGCGGGATTGAAGTCGGCATTGCACGAGGTGACGATGAACAGCGTGTCGACATTGGCCGCGGCAAGCTGCGGCACCCTGCCGCCCTGGGTGCGGCGCTCCAGCACCGTCTTGCGGACCAGGCGGCGCTGCACAAGGTGTTCATGCCCATCGACCAGTACCCAGTCGCCGACCGCATAGTCGCCGGTGTTCGCCTGCGCCGGCAGCGTCAGATCGACCGGCCCGGCCTGGGACAAGCCGGTAAGGCGATCGCGGTGGACGGTGGCGATCCGTGTCGGGACAAGATCGGCGTCGCCGGGTTCGAGCTGGTCGCCAAAAAAATCCGTCCAGCCCAGGCCGGCAAGCGATGGCATGGAGTGGTCCGTCACGGCTTTGACCACGGCGTCGCGGACATTGGAGAGTATCCCTGGCAGGTGAGGCGCGGACGGGGTGGGCAATTGCCCAGCTGTATGGGCGGCATGGCGGCATTTGGCAAGCAGGCCCGGAGCCGAGAGCGAGCGGCAAGCTTCTGCAGCCTATCCCTCGATCGTCGAACTGACGATCAAGTCGACGAAACAGCGCTATCCGAAAGCGTTTGGCGGGAAAAAACGGCGGCGAGCCGCCTCAGTTTTGAAACGTTAACGAATAATTTGACGCATGCAATATTTCTGGGTTCTATTGGTAACTGTGAAAATTGACTGAATAAGTTCCATCCAGGATTGTCGCATCCGGTCAACGGCCGCATGACTGGGGGCCGGCCGATCATGGCAGGGGATCAGGAATATATCGATGGCGGAGAAGACGCACCGCACGATGGATGACTTCGCCCAGGCATGCGGCGTGTCCCGGCCGACGCTGTCCAAATATTTCGACGATCCGGCGAGCGTGAAGCCGGCGACGCGGGCGCGCATCGAAGCCGCCCTGCGCTCCTCGGACTATCAGCCCAACCTTTTCGCCCGAAATCTCAACCGCAAGCGCACCCGCAACATCGGCATCGTCGTGCCGACGATCACCGATCCGTTCTACGCCGAGATGGTCAGCCGCATCGAATTTCGCTGCCGCGACGAAGGCTACTGGCCGATCGTCATCTCCTCACATGGTTCGCCGAAACTGGAGGCGGAGTCGGTCAGGACGCTGCTGTCCCTGAAGGTCGCCGGCGCGATCATCGCCCCACTGGGTCTGGCTTCCGACCGCGGCGTCTTCGACAAGCTCGGGCAGGATATTCCGATTGTCTATTTCGACACCTATATCGAGGGCGATACGCCGTTCGTCGGCAACGACAACCGGCAGAGCGTCTCGACCATCGTCGACTATCTCTGCCGTTCGGGTGAGCCGCCGGTCTATCTCGGCATCCCACACGTCAACCACAACTCCGGCGAACGCCAGGAAAGCTACAACGTCGCGATGGAGACCGCCGGGTTCAAGCCGGTCGTCATCGAAGGCACCCGCGATTACACCTGGGACTTCGAACGCATCGGCTACGAGCAGACGGAAAAAATGCTGCAGGCCGGCGCCTTGCCCGGCCGCACCATCCTGTGCGCCAATGATCGTCTCGCCTTTGGCGTGATGGCGGCTGCGTACTCGCGCGGCCTGAAGGTCGGCCGCAGGCCCGATTGCGATCTGCGGGTTGCAGCACACGACGATCATCCGCTGAGCCGCTACACCTGCCCGGCGCTGACCACCATGGCGCAGGATTTCGCCGCCATGGCCGGCCGCAGTGTCGAGATCCTGCTGGCCTTGCTGGACGAGGCCGATCCGCCGAAGCAGGACATGGCGCGCACCGTCAAGCTCGGCGCCACCCTGGTGATGCGTCAGTCAGCCTGAGCGACCGGCGTCAGCTTTTCTCGAACTGGCGCCAGGCAGCCACCGCCTCGGCCACCGCTTGCCGGGCAGCGGGAATATGGCGTCCCATTGAGACGAAGCCGTGGATCTGGCCCGGCCATTGCCGCAGGATGAGCGGAGCGCCCGCGGCTTGCAGGCGCGCCGCATAGGCTGCCCCTTCGTCGGCGAGGATGTCGCAGCCGGCAAGCGCTACAAAGGTCGGCGCAACGCGGGCGAGGTCAGGCGCCAGCAAGGGCGAGACGCGCCAGTCCATGATGTCCTCGGGCGTTCGCACATAGTGGTCGCGGAACCATGCCATGGTGGTTGCGGTGAGCCCGAAGCCGTCGCCGAAACGCTGGTAGCTATTCGATGCCTGCCGCGCGTCGGTGTTGGGATAGATCAGGAGTTGCGCCGCAAGCGGAGGCGCAAGCCCATCGCGGGCAAGCAGCGTCAGCACCGTGGCGAGATTGCCGCCGGCGCTGTCGCCGGCAACGCCGATGCGTCTGATGTCGATGCCGAGACCGGCGGCATTCTCCGCTATGAAGCGCAGTGTCGCCAGGCAATCCTCGAGCCCGGCGGGAAATTTGTGCTCTGGCGCCAGGCGATAATCGGGACAGACAATGACGGCGCCGCCGAGATTGGCCATCAGGCGGCAGATCTCGTCATGCGAATCGAGGTTGCCGATGACCCAGCCGCCGCCGCCATGCAGGTAGAGCAGCGCCGGTGCCCCGCTTTGCGGTGCGCCGATGCCGCGATGGATGCGGAGCGCTATAGGCCCATTCGTCCCGTCGATCTGCCGTTCCTGGGTCGCAGCGACCGGCTCGTGCTCACCCTGTAACGTCGGGAACGAGGCGTTGTAGGCAGTTCGCGCCGCCGCCACGCTGCCGGTCTCGAATGGCTCGCCGCCGGCTGCACGACCAATTTCGAGGACGCGCAGCGCATCCGGATCGAGCGTCATGGTCATGTCCTCAGGCCAGCAGGCTGCTCGCCTCTTCCTCGGTCAGCAGGGCCGGCTGCACGACATCGCCCGCGATGGCGACTGATCCCTGTGTTTCACCGGAGCGCAGGATAGCCTCCATGATCTCCAGTACATGCAGCGCGAGGCTGCCGGAGGCCCGTGGGGTGTTGCCGGTTTGAAGCGAGCGCACCAGATCGGCGACGCCGAGCATACGGTAGTTGGCGCGATCGGGTGCCGCGTAAGGCCAGTTGCGGGCGCCGTAGAGTTCGCCCTCGCTGGCGAAATCCTGCCAGTCGGTGCCGCGCTCCGACAGCGACACTGTGCCGCCGAACGTGTCGGGATCGGGCAGGCGCAGCGAGCCCTCCGTGCCGTGCAGTTCGACCGGATGGTTGGAGTGGCGAAAGACATCCCACGAGGCGCCGAAGGTGACGGTCGCGCCGGAGCGGAATTCAAGCAGCGACAAAACGTTGGTTGGCGTGCCGACCTTGAATGTGGTGTTCTTGAATGGCCCATCGGCTGATATCAGCCTTTCTTCCTGGCCGCGTGTCGCCATTGCCATGACGCGCTCGACCGGGCCGAGCAGATTGACCAGCATGGTCAGATAGTACGGACCCATGTCGAACACGGGGCCACCGCCTGGCTGGTAGTAGAATTGCGGGTTGGGGTGCCAGTGCTCCATGCCGCGGCCCATCATGAAGGCGGTGCCGGGGACCGGACGGCCGATGGCGCCGTTATCCATCAACCGGCGCGCACGGCGCCCGGCAGCACCGAGGAACGTGTCGGGCGCCGAGCCGAGCAGCAGGCCGCGCGACCGCGCCTCGTTGACCAGGCGTTGTCCGTCGGCGGCCGAGGTGGCGAGCGGCTTTTCGGTGAAGACGTGCTTGCCGGCCGAAAGCGCGGCAAACGAAATATCGAAATGCGCCGCCGGAATGGTCAAGTTGAGGACAAGATCGATCTCCGGGTCGGCCAGCAACGCGTCGACGCCGAGTGCCTGGATACCATATTCCTTCGCTCGCACTGCTGCCATGTCGGCCGAAATATCGGCACAGGCGCGCAATTCGATCCCGCCAAAAAGCCCGGCATTGCGCAGATAGGTCATCGAGATATTGCCGCATCCGATGACGCCAATTCCGAGTTTGGTCGTTGATATCCCGTGCATTTTCGATCGTACCTCCCAACGCAGTCATCGTCTGCCGGATCCGCCCAGAGGTAACGGATCGCCTTCGCAAAGGGCAATACAGCATTTTAAATATTGACGCGCGTAAAATTTTTATACAACATGCGAAAATGCTGGCGCGATATCGGGAGGCTGCCGGTCCTGGGAGGAGAAAATGACCGACATGAAAAAACGGCCGACCGCCGATGCGGATCCCGTGGGTCATGTGCGCATCGGATATTTCCGCCGCGGCCAGGGACCGCGACGGGGTCAGGCATAGATCACCTTGGCCCCGGTCCTATCAAGCTGGCTGCGTATCGGACCCGACAGGCCATCGTCGGTGATCACGACATCGACGCTCGACAGCGAAAAGGCCTTGGAGGTCCCGCTGACGCCCCATTTGCTCGAATCCGCAAGGAGGACAACGCGCCGGGCCATGCGCACGAGGTTTCGCTTCGTTCGCGCCATGTCTTCGTTCACGTCGACCACATCCAGTGACGAGTCAATCGCATGCGCTCCAACAAAGACCTGATGCGCTACCAAGCCGCCGAGAGCCGTGTCGGCATCGGTGATCAGTGTGCTCACCGTGTCTGGATAGACCCGGCCGCCGATCATGTGAACGTCGAGCCCGGGCCGATGCATCAGATGCTGCACGATATTCATCGCCGTGGCCGCGACCACGACATTGCTGAGCGGCGGTAACAGCATGGCAACCTGCATCAATGTCGAGCCGCCGTCGAAGATGACCGATTGGTTGTCCTCGAACAATTCTACCGCTGCCCGGGCAATGCGTTTCTTTGCATCGAGGTTCGTTTGCATCCGCCGGGCGAACGCGGCCGTGGTCGAATCCGTGGTCCGGGTCACCGCGCCTCCGCGGGTCTTGGTCAGCAGTCCCTTACGGTCCAGTATCTCGAGGTCGGAGCGCACCGTGACTTCCGACACGCCAAAATCGTCTGACAGGTCCTTGATGCGAACCTGTCCGCTGCGTTGCACTTCACCCAGGATCGATTGGCGTCTCTGCTCTGACAACATTGCACTGTCCTTGCCTCCATCCGCCAAGCAATCACCTGGCCTCGGTTCACTCTACCAAAAATATGCAAATTCGAAAGCTTTCGAAAGATTGCATTTGTCTTTTCTTTCGCAAACACTGGGTGCAGGATTTTGAAATCAATCGATTGGAGAATTTTGGACTCATGAGCCTCGGAACCAAGGTGCGCTTGGCGCGCCTCTTCTCACATCCATCGGGGAATCTTTTTGGCGGCGCGGTCGACCACTTTGTCGGCTATGGCGACGTGCGCAAAGGAGGTCTTGCCGATCTGCCGGGCGCCCTTGCACGCGTCATGGTAGGCAAACCCGACTACGTCAGCATCCAGCCCGGCACCGCGCGTCATCTGTGGCCGCAATACGCGGGCAAGGCTTGCCTGGTGATCCAGGCCGGCTGCTTCACCCCGGACGATCGCATCAGTGAACTGATTGCAACGCCCGAGGATGCGGTGCGCGCTGGCGCCGATGCGTTGGCCGTGGCCATTCCGGTGCGCGGCGCGACCGAGGGCAAATACATACGCTGGCTGACCGATTCGGTGAACGCGGCGGCCCGTTACGGCATGCCGGTGGTGGCGCATATCTACCCTCGCGATTTCACCAACGGGGCAAAAATCGTCTTCACCCCCGACGAGATCGCCTATGCGGCACGCATCGGCTACGAGTCCGGCGTCGATGTGATCAAGATCGGTTACACGGGCGATTTCGAGTCGTTCCGAGAGACCGTTCGGACCTGCCCGGTGCCGGTTGTGATCGCTGGTGGTCCGAAGACCGACACGCTGCTCGGCGCCCTTCAGCAGACGGCGGACGCCATCCGTGCCGGCGCGCGCGGTGCCGTGGTGGGCCGCAATCTCTGGGGGCACGGCGATCCGGAAAAGGCAGCGATCGCCTTTCGGGGCGTCATCCATGACGGCCTTTCGGCGCAAGACGCCCTGGCGAAGGCGGGTGCCTGAACCATGCCCGCCGTCCCTTCAATCCTCGGCTTCGGAGCTATTGCGATCGACGACATCGTCTATGTCGATCAGCCGTTGTCGGCGGGCAAGGGGAAGGTTCTGCAAAGTGCCCGAGCTTTCGGGGGAAATGTCGCGACGGCACTTGCCGCCGTCGCGCGTCTCGGCGGAACCGCCGGGTTCGTCGGATGGCTGGGCAGTGCCGCCGACGACGCCGTATTGTGCGATCTCGTTGCGAGCGGCGTTGAAACTTCGTTCGCGCCGCGCCACCCGCACGCGCGCCCGGTGCGCTCGCGGATCACCGTCGGTTCGGATGGGGAGCGATTCATCGCGTATGACGACGAAGCGATGCTGGGCACCGCGCCGGACTTTCCGGACGAGGTTCTCAGCCGCGCGACAGTCCTGATCGTCGACAGTTACGGGATCGGGTCGCTGGATGTCGTGGCTCGGGCTCGCGATCTCGGCCTTGCGATCCTCGGCGATGTCGAATGGAGCCACGGCCCGGCCACCGAGAGACTGATCGGGCTCTGCGACCATCTCATTCTTCCGCTCGGCTTCGCGCGGACCGCCACCGGCCGCCAGTCGCCGGCCGAGATACTCGATGCATTGTGGTTGCCGTCGCGGTCCGCCGTGGTTCTGACGGATGGCGGCAGGGGCGTCTTCTATCGCGGACGCGACGAGACAGGGCTCTGGCACCTGCCTCCGCACCGGGTTGCCGTCGTCGACTCGACCGGCGCCGGTGACTGCTTTCATGGCGCCTATGCCCTTGCATTGACGCGCGGGATCGACACCGCAGGCCGGGTCGCATTCGCGGCCGCGGCGGCGGCCCTTTCGATAACGGGGCGGGGCGGGCGCGAGGCGCTTCCGACCGACGACCAGGTCAAGCAACTCCTGGCATCGACAAACGCGCCGTCGGCAGTCGAACTGAAATATGCGCGGCTCGATACCGGAACATAGCCTAGCTATCCGAGGAAAAATTTCGCAGGTGAACGTAAGCCGAGGACAATCATAAAAATCAGTGGCTTAGACTTGTGGAGGGAGGAATATGGCAGAAGTCGTTCTTGAGAATATCTGCAAGACATACGGGAACAATTTTCACGCAATCGACCAATTGAACCTGTCGGTTAAGGACGGTGAGTTCTTGATTCTCGTCGGGCCGTCCGGCTGTGGCAAATCCACCGCGTTGCGGATGATCGCGGGATTGGAGGACGTCACCAGCGGCAGCCTTCGGATCGGCGGTGTCGACGTCGTCGACATGCCGCCCAAGGACCGCGACATCGCGATGGTCTTCCAGAGCTACGCCCTCTACCCGCATATGACGGTGTTCGAAAACATCGGCTTTTCGATGCGGCTGGCAGGCAAGCCGAAGGCCGAGCGCAAAAAGCGCGTGGACGAGATCGCCAAAACCCTTCAACTGACGTCTCTGCTGGACAGCAAACCCGCGAACCTTTCAGGCGGGCAGCGTCAAAGGGTTGCCATGGGCCGCGCCATGGTGCGCGAGCCGGCAGCCTTTCTCATGGACGAACCGCTTTCCAATCTGGATGCGAAACTGCGTGTTCAAATGCGCGCCGAAATCACCAGTCTGCAAAAGCAGCTCGGCGTAACGACCATATATGTGACCCACGACCAAACCGAAGCCATGACGATGGGCGACAGGGTCGCGGTGTTGAAAGGCGGCGTGCTGCAGCAGGTCGACACACCCAAGAGACTCTATGAATCGCCGGTGAACGCCTTCGTTGCCGGCTTCATCGGGTCTCCTTCGATGAACCTTTTCGAGGCGACCCTGACGGGCGACGAACTGATGTCCGGCGCCCTGGCCATCCGGCTGCAGGATGCAGCCTTCGTGCGCAGGCCGGGCTTGAAGTCGTATGCGGGGCGCAAGGTCGTGTTCGGCATACGACCGGAGGATCTCTATGACAGCAGCCTCGAATCCGGCCGCAAGTATCAGACGATACCGGCAAAGGTGACCTCGATCGAAGAACTTGGATCCGAACAAATCGTCCATCTCGACATCGACGCGGTCCGGGTGGACTCCGGCGACCCTGACGCGGTGCAGGATTTCGGCCTGGCGTCGAATGCGGTGGCGAAATTCGAACCGACCAGCAAAGTCCGTTCCGGCTCTGAAATCAGGTTGGCCCTGGATGATACCAAGCTCCATTACTTCGACCCGGAGACGCATCTGGCAATCTGAGTATCAGCGAAGACCCGCGGGTGAGGGTGAGGCGCCTGCGTAAGAAGACTTCTGAATAACCAGACGATCGGCCGCATTGTGCGGGCGAATATAAAGAAGGAGGAGAGAATGACGTTTCGTATTAAACTCGCGATGCTGAAAATAGCCGCGGCCGCATGGTTGCTCGGCGCAACCGGCGCCATGGCGGATACGACGCTGGAATTCACCCAATGGTGGGAGCCCGAATTGCCGGCCGGCTCGCTCAGGGCAATCATGGATGACTTCGAGGCCGCAAATCCCGGAATCAAAGTGACGCTGGTCAGCGGCCCCTACGCGACCACGCGAGACCAGATCTCGGTTGGTGCTGCAACCGGAACGCTCAGCGACGTCGTCGGTCTCGACGGTGCCTGGGTGAACAATCTGAATGCGCAGAGCGCACTCGCCGACATGAATCCGATGATGGATGCGAGCGGTTTCGACAAGAGCCAGGTCGCGGACATCGTCAAGGTGGACGGCAAGGCGGTGATGTTTCCCGTGGCTTCTTTCGTCTATCCGGTCTTCGTGAATTTGGACCTCGCCGCCCAGGCAGGCGTGACCAAGCTGCCGTCGACCCGTGCGGAGTTTCTCGAAGCCGCCAAGAAGATGACGATCGCCGACAAGAACCAGTATGGCTGGGTACTGCCCCTGTCGCTGCAAACGCCATCCGGCGTCCAGAACGACATGATGTCGTGGGTTTGGGCTTCGGGTCAGTCGATGATGGCGAACGGCAAGCCGGACCTTGAGGGCAAACCGGTGGTGGATATGCTCACCTTCGTCAAATCTCTCAACGACGCCGGAACCATCTCGCCCGGCATCGCCACCAAGACCGAGCAGGAAAAGGTCGAGGAGTTCGTCAACAACCGCGTCGGGATGATGATCGACTCGCTCGCGCATGTGAACCTCATCCGCAAGCGCAATCCCAAGCTGAACTTCGACCTCATCCCGGTCCCGGTCGTGGAAAACTATACCGGCAAGCGCGGCCTTCCCTATGCCTCCTGGGGCATCGGCATCTCTGCTGCCTCGAAACATCAGGAAGAGGCCTGGAAACTCGTCCAATATGTGATGAGTGAAAAGGTGAACGCCAAGCTCGTGTCGCTTGCAAACGCCTTCCCAGGCAACGTCAACGCCAAGCCCGATTTCGTGACCTCGGACAAGGCTTTCGGCAAGGCTTTTGAAATCTTCAAGACCGGTTATCTCGCCAATGAGTTCACGGGCCTGCCGGTGGCAGAAGACCTGATGACCCAGTTCGACGTGCAAGCCCAAAAGATGCTCGCCGGCGAGCAGTCTCCGGAACAAGCAGCCGCCGCCGCTCAGAAGGGCTGGATGGCGAAATTCTGATCGGCCTGTTCCCGTTTGCTATCTTCGACCGGGTGGCCTGACTTCGGGCAGGCCACCCGGCAACAACGGATCGGCAATTTGAGTGGACCTGTTTTTGAAGCTTACCTTCTCTTGAAGGCGTATCCCAAGGTTGGCACATGACCCGGCAAAAGCGTTCCCACCATAAGCTCAAACGAGCGGTCGCACCCTACCTCTATCTGTCGCCCTCGTTGCTCATAATCGGGCTTCTGATGCTGCTGCCGATGGTGACGGTGATTGGCTACTCGTTCCAGAACAGCGCGGTGCTGCGTCGTGACCCATCCTTTGCCGGACTGAAACACTACCAGGCGATCTTCGACGACCCCGTGTTCTGGGCTTCGCTGTGGCACACGCTCTACTTCACATGCATGAGTGTCATTTTCCACATGACCATCGGCATGGCCTTCGCGCTCATGCTGAACAGCGACCGCATCAATCCGACGCTGCGCAATATTCTGCGCGTGCTCTACATACTGCCTTGGCTGTTCACCGCGGTGATTATCGCCGTGATCTGGCGCCTGCTGCTTGAGCCGAACGGTGTCGTGAATAGCATTCTCATGCAAATCGGCATCATCGGTTCCAAGGTCGAATGGTTTTCCTCGCCTGAGACCGCGCTGCACGCCGTCACCTTTGCCAACATCTGGGCGGGCTATCCGCTCTTCATGGTCAGCCTGCTCGCGGGTTTGCAGGGCATTCCCAAGGATTTCTACGAGGCTGCCGATATCGACGGGGCGAAAGCCTACCAGAAGCTGATCTTCATCACCATTCCGCAGCTGATGCCGATCATCATCAGCATCTCGCTGCTTGACTTCATCTGGACCATGCAGGTCTTCCCGTTGATCTGGATAACGACGGGCGGTGGCCCGATCTACTCGACCGAGGTCCTCAGCACCTACACCTACAAGCTGGCGTTTTCGAGCTACAACCTGTCGCAGGCTTCGGCGAGCGCTGTGGTCATCTTGTTGATCTCTCTCGGCCTGACGCTGTTCTATATTCGCTATCAAAAGGCTCGGTAGTCACCATGAGGAAAAGGCATACGCCGAAAGACAGGCTGATCACCGTCGCGCTCCATGTAGCGCTTGCAGCGGGGCTCTTTTTCGCGGCATTCCCGATCTACTGGATGCTGAGCAGCTCGTTCAAATCGAATACCGAAATCTTTGCCCTGCCACCAACCATCCTGCCAAAGGCGTTTACGCTGGAAGCGTATGCAGCCATCCTTGGCGACCCGGTAAAGCTGCGCTTCTTCTTCAACAGCTATTTCGTGGCGGGAGCGGTGACTGTGCTGACGGTGCTGATCGCCCTGCTGGCGGCCTACGGGTTCAGCCGCTTCAACTTCCGCGGCAAGGGCATCCTGAACACAATCATCATCAGCACGCAGACGATTCCGCCGATCACACTTTTGATCCCCTTCTTCGGGCTCGTCGTCTCATACGGCATCTTCGACACCTACGTCGCACTGATCCTGACTTATCTGGTGTTTACGCTGCCCTACGCGATCCTGCTGATGACGGGATATCTGAACACCTTGCCCCGCGATCTCGATGAAGCCGTAGCCGTCGATGGCGGCACCAGTTGGACAGCGCTTTGGCGGGTGATCGTCCCGATTTCACTGCCTGGTATCGTGGCGACGTCGGTCTACACCTTCCTGTTGTGCTGGAACGAATTTCTCTTTGCGCTGACACTGACGAAGTCGACGTCCATGCGCACCGTCCCGATCGGCATCCAGCTGTTGATGGGGCAGCACGCCTTCGAATGGAACCAGATGATGGCAATGAGTGTGCTCGGCTCGCTACCGCTCTTGCTCATCTACCTCGTTGCCCAGAGGTACTTCCTCGCCGGCATGACCGCGGGCTCGGTCAAGTAGGATGTCCATCCCACGGCGACTCAGGGTGGCATCAAGCAATAGGCGATATCAAGGAATGAAAGGATGAACGTGAAAGACCTCAAAGTCGGCTGCCAGACCTTCACCTGGGAAATGCTGGGAGACCGGTTCACCGGCGGCCCTGACGATCTGCTGAAGGCGATCGCCGATGGTGGCTATGCCGGCATCGAGATCACCGACACCATGATCGGACATTATGGCGACAAGCCGGAGGAGTTCGCCGCCGCGCTGAAGGCGTCGGGGCTGACGCTGGTTTCCTTCGCCTTTGGCTCGAACAGTGGTTTTACGCTGAAGGAGGAGATCGGCGCCGACCTCGAAACCGCCAAGCGCTGGATCGATTTCGCCGCCGCCTTCCCGAATGCGCTGGTATCGATGGGCTCGGCCACGGTGGTGTCCGACGGCCCGCGCGAGGATAAGTTCGCCATCGCCGCCGAGGTTTACAACAAGGCCGGCGAGATCGGACGCAAGGCCGGCGTCCAGGTTGCCCTGCATCCTAGCTCCCACCACAACACGCTGCTGTTCGACCGCGCCGATTACGACACGATCTTTGCCTTGCTCGACCCCGACCTGGTCGGCTGGGTGCCGGATACCGGCCATATCCTGCGCGGCCACAAGGACATGTCCGATACGCTGCGCACCTACCGTGATCGCATCCGCTACATCCACCTCAAGGACGTCGATGCCAACGGTACCTGGGCCATGCTCGGCAAGGGCATCTGCGACACCCCGGCGGTCATCGAGATCGCCAACACCGCACCGCGCTTCAACGGCTGGCTGGTGCTGGAGGAAGAATCCGAAACGGCCGCCGCCGATCCTGCCGGCGCGGTCAAGACCAACCGCCAGACTATGCGCAGCTACGGCGCCTGAAGAACGAGACGATGATCAAGAAACAGGACAGACGCCTCAGGGTCGGCGTGCTCGGCTGCGGCCCCATCGCGCAGTTCGCGCATCTGGAATCCTGCGTCAAGGCCGGCAATGCCGACCTTTACGCCATCTGCGATGCGGCACCCGATCTGCTTGCGCGCATGGGCGCGACCTACGAGCCGCAGAAGATGTATTCCGACTATGAGGCAATGCTCGCCGACCCTGAGCTGGAAGCGGTGATCGTCGCCACATCGGACGCCTATCACGTGCCGATGTCGATCAGGGCGCTCAACGCCGGCAAGCATGTTCTCTGTGAAAAGCCGATCGGCACCTCGGTCGAGGAGGGCGAGGCGCTGGCCGAAGCGGTCAGGCGCTCGGGCAAGATCCTGCAGGTCGGCCACATGAAGCGCTTCGATCCGGCACTGGAGACCGCGCGCGACTTCGTTCGCGACGAGATCGGCGAAGTGCTGGCGCTGAAGGCCTGGTACTGCGATTCCACCCATCGCTACACCAACACCGATGCGGTGCAGCCGCTGCCCGTCACCAGCAAGCTCGCGAGGAAGCCAGCGGGAAATCCCAAGGCCGATCTCAGGCAATACTTCATGCTGGCGCATGGCTCGCATCTCGTCGACACGGCGCGTTTCCTGTGCGGCGATATCGTCGCCGTGCGCGCCCGCCTCAATGAGAAATTCGGCGCCTATTGCTGGTTCGTCGAAACCGAGTTCGCCAGCGGCGCGCTCGGCCATCTCGACCTGACGGTTGCCGTGCGCATGGACTGGCACGAAGGTTTTCAGCTCTATGGCGAGAACGGCTCCGTTATCGCCAGGACATTCAACCCTTGGTACTTCCGCGCCAGCGAGGTGGAGATATTTCACGAGAAAACCGCCACCGCCCACAAGCCGCTCGGCGCCGATGGCCATTTCTTCCGCCGCCAGCTGGAAGGCCTTGCCGACACGGTGCTGAACGGCACGCCGATGCGTGGCGCCAATGTCGAGGACGGCATCGCCTCGATCCGCGCCATGGTCGCTATCGCGCGTTCGGTGGTATCAGGCGAGCGTGTCGAACTCGCCTCGGTGTCGGGGGCGGTGTGATGCGTCTCGGCATTTTCGCCAAGACCTTTGCCGGCACCGATCCGGCCGCCGTGCTGGCTGCGGTGCGGCAAGCTGGCTATGAGACGACGCAGTTCAATCTGGCCTGTGCCGGCCTGCCGTCGATGCCGGATGCTTTGCCGGCGGACGCCATCGCCTCCGTCTGTGCCGCCGCGCAGTCGAACGGCGTTTCACTCGCAGCACTGTCGGGCACCTACAACATGGCGCATCCCGACAAAGCCGTGCGCGACGACGGCCTCAGGCGCCTCGCCGTTGTCATCGAGGCTGCTGCTGCCCTCGGCATCCCGCTGGTCACGCTCTGCACCGGCTCGCGCAACGCCGCCGATCAGTGGGCCTATCATCCCGACAATGCCGATCCGGCCGCCTGGTCCGACATGGCCGCCGAGATGGCGAAGGCGCTGGCGCTGGCCGAAGGTGCCGGTGTCGATCTCGGCATCGAGCCTGAGCAGGCCAACATCGTCACCTCGGCCAGGGATGCGACCCGGCTGATCGCCGAGATGGGATCGAAGCATCTGAAGATCGTGCTCGATCCGGCAAACCTGTTCGAACACGCCACGCCCGGCGAGGCGCGCGCTATCGTTGCCGCCGCGATCGACGAGGCCGCCGGCCACATCGCCATGGCGCATGCCAAGGACCGTCATGGTGACGGTCGCTTTGCCACATCAGGACAAGGCATTGTCGATTTTCCGGATTTTGTTGCACGGCTAAAGGCAGCGGGCTTCGACGGACCGCTTGTCACCCACGGCCTGTCCGCCGACGAAGCCCCCGATGTCGCCGCCTTTCTGCGAAGGCTCCTCTGATGGGCGCCGCCCCGACGATCCTGCTTCGCGACGATGCAGCGCTTCGTGTCTTCGACACGGGGCAGGGCAGGCTTCCCGTCGTCTTCCAGCATGGCCTCGGCGGTGACGCAGCGCAGGTCGCGCAGAACTTTCCCGATGGTCCTTCATACCGTCGGCTGACCGTCGAATGCCGAGCGCAGGGCGGTTCCGGCGCCGGTAGCAAGCGCCCGTTTTCGATCGCGATGTTCGCCGATGATGTGCTGGCCGCCGCGGATGCGGCCGGCCTCGACCGTTTCGTCGCCGGCGGCATCTCGATGGGTGCGGCCATTGCCTTGCAGCTTGCCGCCCGGCACCCGGACCGGGTCGCCGGTCTCGTGCTTGTGCGCCCTGCCTGGGCTTTCGATGCGGCGCCGCAAAACATGCGCCCTTACGTGGAAGTGGCGGAGCTCATCCTCAGCCGTCCTTTATCGGAGGCGCGAGATATCTTCGCGGCGTCCGCGACGGCCGCCCGCTTTCGCACCGAAGCGCCGGACAATCTTGCTTCCCTGCTCGGCTTCTTCGCGCGCGAAAACGCGCCCGTCTTCGCCGAGGTGATGCAGGCGATCGCAGAGGATGGACCTGGCGTGACGCGGGCAGCCGCCGCTGGCCTTGCGTTCCCTACGCTCGTCATCGGCAGCGGCATCGATCTCGTCCATCCGCTGGCCGCCGCCCGCAGCCTCGCCGACGCCATCCCCAATGCGACCTTTGCCGAGGTGATGCCGAAGGCCACCGACAAGGAGTGCCATTTCGCCGAAATTCGCGCCGCCATCGCGGACTTTCTCGACATGAATTTCAACAACCAGGACCAGTCATGATCTCGAAACCTCTCTCAGGCCCGGCCGCCATCGCCGCATTGCCGCGCGACCGGATGATCGCCGAACTCTCGCTCTGGTCGGCCAATCTCGCCAATTTCGAAAACGACTTGAAGCGCATCGAGCCCTATGTCGATCTTCATCATATCGATGTGGCGGACGGTCATTTCGCACCATCCTTCCTGTTCTTCCCCGATCTCGTCGCCCGCATTGCGGGGCTGACGGCGAAACCCATCCATGTCCACCTGATGGTCGATGAAGCAATCGTCGAGGCGCAGACGCGCCAGTTCATCGAAGCCGGCGCCGACATGATCAGCGTCCATGCCGAGAATGGCGAAGCCGGATTGCGCGCCGTGCGGCTGGCGCGGGAGCTCGGCGCCGAGGCCGGCGTCGTACTCAGGCTGGAGACGCCTGTGGAAGCAGTGACGGCCTTCGTCCCGGAAGTCGCCTTCGTGACGCTTCTTGGAACCGCAATCGGCGTCAAGGGACAGAGCCTGTCGGACAAGGCCTGCGACAGGCTGGGCGCTGCCCGCGCCATCCTGAGAGAGGCCGGCCGCGGGGCGCAAGTGGTTCTGGCGGCCGATGGCGGCATCCGCCACGAGACCGTGCCGTTGCTGCGTGCCGCCGGGGCCGAAACCGTGGTTCTCGGTTCGCTCGCCTTCGGTGACAAGGACCTCGCCGGCCGCATCGGCTGGCTGCACGGCTTGAAGGTCGCGGCATGACATCAGAAGCCGCCCTTGCGATCGATCTTGGCGGGACGGAGCTTCGCGCCGCCTTGGTCGACCGCGACGGCAAGATCCTGGCATTCGCGGCGGTGCCGACGCAGGCGCAGGCCGGTCCCGATGTGGTGATCGGCCAGATCGAGGCGTTGGCGGCGACAGTCCATGCCGAGGCCCCGGCACTTTCGATCGTCGGCGTCGGCGTCGGTGCACCGGGGCCGCTCGATCCGCTGGCCGGCATCGCCGTCGGCCCGCCGACGCTCGCCGGCTGGCTGGACGTGCCGCTTGCCGACATCCTGGAACGGCGGCTCGGCCTGCCGGTGCGGCTGGAGAACGACGCCAATGCCGCGGCGCTCGGCGAATGGCGCTTCGGCGCCGGCCATGGCGCTCGCTCGCTGGTCTTTGTCACGGTTTCGACCGGCATCGGCGGCGGTGTCGTCGTCGACGGGCGCATCCTGCATGGCCGCCGTGGCCTTGCAGCCGAGATCGGTCACATGACCATCACCAATGAAGGCGAGCGCTGCGTATGCGGTGTCGTTGGCTGCTTCGAGGCCATCGCCTCGGGAACGGCACTTGGCCGCCGCGCCAGCGCCGCCACGGCAGCCGGAGACGGCTCTACCTTGCGACGCTTGTCAGCGGACGCGGAGGTGACCGGCCGCCATGTCGTCGAGGCGGCACGGCTGCAGGACGCTCTTGCCTCGGCCTTGCTGGAGGAGGAAGCGCGCTGGCTGGGCGTTGGCTTCACCAATCTCCTGCATCTCTATTCGCCCGATGTGCTGGTCGTCGGCGGCGGCATCGCCAATGGGCTCGATCTGATGCTGCCGACCATCGAGGCGACCATCAGGCAACGGGCCATGCGCGCCTATCGCGACGTGCCGGTCGTTCAGGCCCAGCTTGGCCGCCATGCCGGGCTCGTCGGCGCCGCCAGCCTTGTGCTGTTCGACGACGGGGGCACTTTGGCAGCCCGCATGCCTGTCGGCCCAAGCACGTTTCCGGACACGCCGCTGAGCAAGATCGGCACGGTCTGACGTTGCTATCTGCATGACAAAGGCCAGAGGCAGCACGCCTCCGGCCTTTTACGCATTGACCGCGCGTCATTACTCGGCGGGAACAACGTCCGCCGGCAGGCTATCGTCGGCCGTGCCCGCCAGCGCTCTGGCCAGCTTGGCCTCGTCGAGTTCGCCTTCCCAGCGCGCCACCACCAGCGTGGCGACAGCATTGCCGACGAAGTTGGTCAACGCCCGGCACTCCGACATGAAGCGGTCGACGCCGAGGATCAGCGCCATGCCAGCGACCGGCACCGCCGGAACCACCGAAAGCGTCGCCGCAAGGGTGATGAAGCCTGCCCCGGTGATGCCGGCGGCACCCTTGGAGGAAAGCATGGCCACCAGCAGCAGCAGGATCTGGTCACCCATCGACAGGTGGATGTTGGTCGCCTGTGCGATGAACAGCGCCGCCAAGGTCATGTAGATGTTGGTGCCGTCGAGGTTGAAGGAATAGCCGGTCGGGATGACCAGGCCGACGACCGAGCGCTTAGCGCCGGCCTTCTCCATCTTTTCCATCAGCGAGGGCAGGGCGGCTTCCGATGAGGAGGTGCCCAGCACCAAAAGCAGCTCTTCCTTGATATAGCGGATCAGCGACAGGATGGAGAACCCGTTGTAGCGGCAGACCGCGCCAAGCACGACGAACACGAACAGGAACGACGTCACGTAGAAGGTGCCGACCAGCATAGCGAGATTGATCACCGCGCCGATGCCGTATTTGCCGATGGTGAAGGCCATCGCGCCGAAGGCACCAATGGGGGCCGCCTTCATCAGCACGCTGACCAGCTTGAAGATCGGTGTCGTCAGCGCCTGCAGGAAATTGAGCACGGGCGTGCCCTTGTCGCCGACCAACGCCAGCGCGATGCCGAACAGCACCGAGAAGAACAGCACCTGCAGGATGTCGCCGTCGGCGAAGGCGCCGACGATGGTCGACGGGATGATGTTCATCAGGAAGCCGGTGACCGACTGGTCGTGCGCCTTGGCGGCGTAATTGCTGATGGTCGAGGCGTCGAGCGTCGCCGGGTCGATGTTGAAGCCGGCGCCCGGCTGCACGACATTGGCGACCACAAGGCCGATGATCAGCGCCAGCGTCGAGAACGTGAGGAAGTAGAGCATCGCCTTGCCGGCGACACGCCCGACCTTCTGCAGGTCGCTCATGCCGGCAATGCCCGTCGTCACGGTCAGGAAAATGACCGGGGCGATGATCATCTTGACCAGCTTGATAAAGGCGTCGCCGAGCGGCTTCATGCTCTCGCCGACCGACGGATAGAAATGGCCGAGCAGGATGCCGACGGTGATCGCGACGAGCACCTGCACGTAGAGTTGGGCATAGAAAGGCTTGCGCTGCGCGGCAAGCGCGCCTGATTGGTCTGCGATGTGCATCGAACTCTCCCTGGCCGGATGGGGCGAGCGCCCTGCGTGACTTCTCCCATCGCGGCGCTCCGGTCGCACGCCGCTGCCAGGGAGTTTTGCAAGCGCTGTGCCAGTTCGCGGAAAGGCCGGAACCACGGGATTTCCGCCTTTGTCTGACGTCATGCGGCCAAAGCCTGTGCGGATTTCCGCACAGGCAGTGTTTGCCTGGGCGGATTTTCGCATTACACTGGCCGAAAAGCCGCGAGCAAAGGGGAGCCGCGAGCAAAGGGGAGAGGGCAGACGCCGCAAGCAGGCACCGATAGCGGATTCCCTGGATTTGCCGGCCGTGAATTGCTGCGCGAGGCCGTGGCGCGGCTGCGCGATGGCCGATGGGTTGCCGTGGTCGTCGCTCTTGCCTTTCTGGCCGGCGTGATCGCCATTGCCGGGCGCATCGCCTCCGGCCAGGCGGCCGACAATCTGCGCGAGACGGCACTCGCCGCACTGCCGCTGGCGGCGGGAACCCTGACCGGCGAAATCGAAAAGCAGCGCCTGGTTCCACTGGTGTTGGCCCGAGACGACGCGGTGCGCGGCGCTCTGCGCCGGGCCGGAAAAATGAAAGAAAAGGCCCTCAACGACAAGCTCAAGTCGATTGCCGGCGATGCCTCGGCATCCGCCATCTACATCATCGATACGGCAGGCATCGCCATATCAGCCAGCAATGCTGACGAACCGGCGAGCTTTGTCGGCATCGACTACAATTTTCGGCACTATTTCCAGGAAGCGATGAGCAAGGGTGCTGCCAGCCAATATGGCCTCGGCACAATCAGCGGCAGACCGGGGCTGTACCTTGCCAGCCGCGTCGACGATGGCGGCAAGCCGCTTGGCGTTGCGGTGCTGAAGGTCGAACTCGACGGCGTCGAAGCCAATTGGCGTTCCAGCGGTTTCCTTGTGTTCATCACTGATGAACGCGGCGTGGTGCTGGCTACCAGCCAGCCCGACTGGCGGTTCCGTGCGCTGGCGCCACTGTCGGCCGAGGACACCGCCGCAGCCCACGAGCAGCTCCAATTGGCCGATGCAGGCTTCGAGCCGCTGCCGATCCGGCGCGGCGCTGGTGACGGCCTGGCGACGATCGACAACGCGGGAAAACCGCGCCAGTTCGTCGAGGTGGTGCAGGATTTGCCCGCTGCTGTTCCTGGCTGGCGTCTCTGGCTGCTCACTCCCGCCGACGCTGCTCTTTCATCGGCCGCCAACACGGCGCGCCTGACCACGCTGCTTGGGCTTCTGCTGATGGGCTTGCTTGCCTTCGTGCTTACCCGCCGCCAGCGCGCACGACGGCTGAGGCAGGAGGCGCTGGCGCGGATGAATGCCGAACTGGAGAGCCGAGTCAGCACGCGAACGGCCGAGTTGACCCGCTCCAACACCGCACTTGCCGGTGAAATCGCCGAGCGCGAGAATGCTGAAGCCAAGGTGCGCCGGCTGCGCGACGACCTCGCCCAGGCCAACCGGCTTTCCATCCTCGGCCAAATCGCCGCCGGCGTGGCGCACGAGATCAACCAGCCGGTCGCCGCTATCCGCACCTATGCCGAGAATGCGGGCCGCTTTCTCGGAACCGGCAAAACCGAACCGGCCAGCGGCAATCTGACGTCGATCGTGTCGATGACCGAGCGCATCGGCGCGATCACCGGCACCTTGCGTACTTTCGCCCGTCGACCCGGGGTTGCCGCTTCGCCGCTGCCGGTGCGCGAGGCAATTGATGGCGCGCTGTCGCTGCTGTCGGGCCGCATCCGTGATTCCGGCGTGACCATCGTCAAGCCGCGCGGCAATGCCTCGCCGGTGGTCATGGCCAGCCGCATCCGGCTGGAACAGATCCTGGTCAATCTGTTGCAGAATGCGCTGGATGCCATGAAGGACCAGCCCGATCCCCGCATAGAGATCCAACTTGCCGAGCACGACGACAGGGTGCTGATTTCGGTGCGCGACAACGGCCCAGGTCTCGGCCCGGAAGCAGCCGGCAATCTGTTCATGCCGTTCCAGACCACCAAGGAGAAGGGGCTTGGCCTCGGGCTGGTGATCTCGCAGGAGATCGCCCAGGAATTGGGCGGCACGCTGCGGCTCGATCCCGGCAATGGCATCGGCGCATCCTTCACCATCGATTTGAGGCGAATTGAATGATTGAGGGATCAGGGCTGGTGGCGCTCGTCGACGACGATGCGGACCTGCTGCACGCCACAACGCAATTGCTCGAGCTTGCCGGCTTCGCTGTGGTCGCGCGCAACGCCGCCGAGGCAGCGCTTGCCGTTGTCGACAGGACCTTTGAAGGCGTGGTGGTCAGCGACATCCGCATGCCGGGCATGAACGGGCTGCAGCTGTTCGATCGCATCAAGGCGATCGACCCGGACATACCCGTGATCCTGGTCACCGGCCATGGCGACGTCGATCTCGCAGTGGCCGCGCTCAAGGACGGTGTCTACGATTTCATCTCGAAACCCTATGCCGGCGACCGCCTTGTCGAGGCGCTGAAACGGGCGAGTGAGAAGCGACGGCTGGTGATGGAGAACCGGCGGCTGCGCGAAGCCGCGGCCCTCGCCACTGACGGCCTGCCGCTGATCGGCGAGGCTCCTGCCATCAAGCGACTGCGCGAGACGTTGCGCCAGATTGCCGACATGAACGTCGATGTGCTGGTCGAGGGAGAAACGGGAACCGGCAAGGAAGTGGTGGCGGACCTCCTGCACAGATGGGGGCGACGGCGCGCAAAACCCTTCGTGGCACTGAATTGCGGTGCGCTGCCGGAGACGGTCATCGAGAGCGAGTTGTTTGGCCATGAGGCGGGCGCGTTCACCGGCGCGCAGCGGCGGCGGATCGGCAGCATCGAGCATTCCAGCGGCGGCACGCTGTTTCTCGACGAGATCGAATCCATGCCGCCGGCGCTCCAGGTCAAGCTGCTGCGCGTGCTCGAAACACGCAGCCTCACTCCACTTGGCTCGAACGATATCAGGCGCATCGATCTCAGGGTCGTCGCCGCGACCAAGGTCGATCTCGGGCGGTCGGACCAACGCGGTGATTTTCGCGAGGATCTGTATTTTCGCCTTAACGTGGTGACGCTGCGCATCCCGCCGCTGCGCGAGCGTCGCGGCGATATCCCGATGCTGTTTGGGCATTTCCTGGGCAAGGCGGCAGAACGGTTCGGCCGGCCTGTCGCGAAGATGAACGCTGCGGTCAGCGATCATCTCCAGTCGCATGACTGGCCAGGCAATGTGCGCGAGCTTGCCCATTTTGCCGATCGCGTCGCGCTCGGCCTCGGTCCGGAGGATGAGGTGAGGGCGGTCTCCGCGCACGTGCCGGAGCCAGAGGCAACACTGCCCGAGCGGGTCGGCCAATACGAGGCACAACTCATCCGCGACGCATTGCGCGATCATGGCGGCGACGTGCGCGGCGCCATTGATGCTCTGGGCGTGCCGCGCAAGACCTTTTATGACAAGCTCAAGCGCTACGGCATTGCCGCATCAGAGTTTCGCAATGGCGGTGATCCGGATACGTAGCCCATCCCGGAAAGGGTAATGTCTCAGTTTGAATTCAGAAGATCGTCGGTCGCGTTTGAGGCGCAGGCGAAACCGCCTATACCTCGTGGAAAGGAAGGGAGGAGCGTGTCCTGAAGGTTAAAGTTCTCATTCTTGGATGGCTCGGCCTATTATTCGCGGGGTTGCTTATCCTCCAAGTTTTCCTGGGAGAACGCCACGGAGGGGGCTTCCTGTGGGCGGCGATCATCGGCTTTACTTGGGCGATTGCTTATTGGCCGGTTACATTGATTGTGCTCGGCTTAGGATTTTGGGCGTCAGACTGGTGGTTGAGGCAGGGGTAAACGCCCAAATCAAACTGGGACACTACCCGGAAAAGCGATGAACACGACACTGGAAACGACGGCAAATCCCTTGCCGGAAGACCTTACCTTTCTCGCCGAAAGGCTGGCGGCGTTCAACGACGGTGATGTCGGCGCTTCCGAAAGGAAGGCGCTTGCCGTGTTTGTGCGCGACGAGGATGGCGCGGTCGTCG